>DATMWO010000116.1:0-7060 GCA_035562475.1 Methanoregula sp. | reverse complement strand
CTCCCGGGGCTTCACCCCGCCACTATGGTGCCACGGTTACGATGGCATTGGATAACCCGGGACCAGGTATGCCGGTATTACCGATGAATCGCAGGTGCCCCCGCCCCAAAAAGAGGGCAGGGCTGGCGCAAGGGGGGCGGGGGGCGTTCAATACAACTAGAAATTAGTCGCTGGAATATGACTATACCCTGGTTTTTTATTGTTGAGGGCTTTTCAATGACAATTTTCCCCAGCGGGATGTTTAAGAAACCTGCTTGCAAAGCTACTTAGTGGCAAAATGAGACTTATCCTATCGGACAAGGAAGTCCGGATTTTTGAGCATAGTCCGGCCCCTGTTGAACAGATTCTGCTCGAGCAGGGTATAAATCCGCTTGAAGTGATCGTATCCCGGAACGGGAAGCTGCTTCCTGAGGATACGATTATTCAAGGGAGTGATGAGGTTCGTATTATCAGGATAGCACACGGGGGTTGATGCTTGGAAACAAAAGCAGTGCAGCCGGATGTTCCAGAATGTTCTTTCTGCACGGAACCGGCAGTCGTATGCCAGCGATATCACAACCGTCATCTTTGCGGGACTCATTTTACTGCTGATGTGGAACTGCGAGTGGCAGATACCATAAAAACCCGGCAGTTGATCGTCCCTCAGGATCGTGTGGCAGTTGCCCTGAGCGGTGGCAAAGACAGCACCGCACTCCTTCTCCTTCTGCACCGTCTCCTCCCGGCATGGGAGGACGTCCGGCTCATTGCCATAACGATCGATGAGGGTATTGCAGGCTACCGTGAAGAAACGATCCAGTCAGCAGAACGGCTCACCGGTCGGCTGGGGATCGAACATCACTGCATTGCTTTTACCAGCCTGTTCGGAGAATCACTCGATGCTTTCCTCACCGGCAGGGAGACACAGGCCTGCAGTATCTGTGGTATCCTGAGGAAAAAGGCATTGGTGGTGGGTGCACACCAGGCAGGGGCAACAAAGCTTGCCACCGGTCATAACCTTGACGATGAGGCGCAATCGGTGTTAATGAATGTATTCAGGGGTGACCTGCCTCGTCTTGTCCGGAATTCCAGAGATGAATCATCCGGAAAGTTTATCCCGAGGATCAAGCCTCTTTCACGGATTTCAGAAAAAGAGATTGCTACGTATCTAATGCTCAATGATGCGTGGAACGAACTTCCGGAGTGCCCGTACACCCGGTATGCAATGCGGCGGGAGGTCCGGTCAATGCTGTCAGGTTTTGAATATAAGCATCCCGGCACTATGCTCAACCTTGTGGAGAGCAAAGAAAAGATCGAGCGCTGCGCTAAAGGTTCAGTGATGTCTGAACCCATCCACTCCTGCCGGGAGTGTGGTGATCCCTGCAGCGGAGATCTCTGCCAGGTATGCCTGCTCCGTCAGTCACTTGAACGATGAAATGCCGGACACCGCTTCCAATCCAATAATCCGTTGTGGTCGCGAATAAATATTCATTTTTCCTGCCCGCACAAATCCAATAATTGTAAGCCCCGTCTTTTCTGCAATCTCTACTGATAATGTTGTCGTAGCACTGCGCGATATGATCAGGGGAATATTTGCAATAAGGCATTTTCGCACCATTTCAGAAGAGATCCTGCCTGAGGAAACGATAAATGTCTGCGAAAAATCGATACCGGTACGGAGTCCATGCCCGATAACCCGGTCAACCGCGTTATGCCTGCCGATATCTTCAGAAACCGAGATGATTTTTTCGGGATCGAGTAGAGCAACGACATGGATCCCGCCGGTTGTTTTGTGAAGATCTGAAGAAAGCGCATCCCTGACGGATTCGTTGATTTTCTCCCTGCTTATCACAAGATCAGACTTTATCTTCGGGAGTTTTTCAGCGTCAATGTATGATACACTCCCGCCGCATCCTGATAAAATGGTCTTTTTTGGGCCGAGCACTTTGAACAGGTTCTTTGTAATAACGCTGATCCGGTTTTTCTCAATCCTGATCGATTCGATCTCATCGACACCCTTGATGATCTGTTCGGTGAAGAGGTAGCCGGTAACAAAATCCTCGAGCTGCACCGGGCTCATCATTGCAGTCATCGCATGCCTGCCATTGACAAAAAGGGCAACAGGTACTTCTTCAACGACTTCGTGAAGTGCATTTCCGAACGCGTCCCCGTCAACCTTAATACAGGGCAGTTTCCGGTACATCTTTTCGCTCATATTTCTCTCCTTCTCCTTCACCAGGACAATCCTGAGGCAGAACCACAGGGTACCTCACAATACTTCATCCAAACTCCCGCTCCGGTATCCTTCGAGATCAAGGGTTACATAAGAAAAACCGATTGATTTGAGTTTCTTCACGACAGCAGGTTGCATATCCAGTATTTTCTTCATCTCCTCTTTATGCACTTCTATCCTGGCAATAGTGCCGTGTAAACGTACCCGGAGCTGTCCGAATCCCTGTTCTGCGAGGAATGCCTCAGCTTCTTCAATGAACCGGAGTTTTTCCCGGGTAATTTCTTCCCCGTAGGGTATCCGGGATGAAAGACAGGCAGCAGAGGGTTTCTGCCAGACCGAAAGACCGTACTCACGGGCGATTTCCCTGATCTCCGGTTTGGTAATCCCGGATTCAATAAACGGGTGGATGATCCCCTCTTCTGTTGATGCGGCAAACCCCGGGCGATACTCGCTCGTATCCGAGACATTTATCCCGTCAGCAATACTGGCAAGACCCCGTTCTCTGGCCCGTTGTTTGAGAAAAGGTGCGGAGATCTTTTTGCAGTAATAGCAACGGTTCGCCGGATTTTTCCGGAATTCTTCATGATCCATCAGGGGGACTACAATGGTTTCCAGCTCGAGTCCGAGTTCGCTTGCGATTTGGTGTGCCTGTTGAACAGCAGCTCGCGGGACAACCGGGCTGTCAAGAAGGACACATGCTGTCTTATTACCCAGCACTTCTTTTGCGAGGACCGCAAGAAGCGTGCTGTCAACCCCTCCGGAGAAAGCGACCAGCATCGATCCTCTCGCTGCGATTGTTTTTTTGAGTGCTCGCGTTTTTTCTACGGTATTCATCGAGAGACCAGAACCCCGGGTATTAAATGAATGTCAGGCAGATAAAAAATTACGAGCCGCAGCGCCCGGGCACGAGGCCGGTACACCCGCCTTCCCCCTCACGGAGCTGCCGGCAGATACCGCAGATCCGTTCGACTACATTGATCTGTTTCTTGTCGATCAGATCCTGCGCAAGCCGGGCGATGGATTTTTTCACCTCATCGTCAAATTCGATCCGGTACCCTCGCTTTCCTGAAAGGTACTGCGAGACCGCTGATGGTGCAATCTCCAGCATGCGTGCTGCCTGGACCTGGGAGACCCCGCACCTGACGAGCTCTACTGCGATTGCTGCCCGGATTGCCGGCAGAACGTCCCAGACTATTTTCTGACAGGGGGATTCCATCAAATCACAACCTTTAAGTTATCATAATCGTGACATAATACATTGCATTCACAATTGTGAATTTATCCTGACACATGATATACTTTACCAATCTTTGAGCTAACTAAGTCCGAGCTAGGACAGCAGGGTGATGAATTTCCGTCATTGATCCCACCTAAAAAAAATAAGAGCCCATCAAAACATAAGTTCTTGCAAAGAAAGAATAATTCTCATATCAGCCTAAAATCAGATACCTGGAGAGACCATGGAAGAGAAACGAACCATCTATATGGATCATTCTGCCACCACCTACACCCGAAAGGAAGTATTGGATGCCATGATCCCCTACTTCACGGAACATTTTGGTAATCCCTCCTCAATATACGGTATCGCCCGTGACTCGAAGAAGGCTATTGATATAGCGAGGGTTCAGACCGCAAAGGCGCTCGGTGCTGATCCGGATGAGATTTATTTCACCTCTGGCGGGAGCGAGTCGGACAACTGGGCGATCAAAGGGATCGCGCTGGCGAACCGGAAGCGGGGCAATCACATTATCACAACCCAAATCGAGCATCACGCAGTGCTTAACACCTGCCAGTTCCTTGAAAAGGAAGGTTTTGATGTGACCTATCTGCCGGTTGACCAGTACGGTCTTGTTAATCCTGTGGATCTGGAAAAGGCGATCACAGAAAAGACCATCCTGATCTCGATCATGTACGCGAACAATGAGATTGGGACAATTGAACCAATTGTGGAGCTTGGTGCAATTGCCCGTAAGCATAAAGTGTATTTCCACACTGATGCAGTGCAGGTGATTGGGAGTATTCCCATCGATGTGAAAGCACAGAATATCGACCTGCTCTCGCTTTCAGCCCATAAGTTCTATGGTCCCAAGGGTACCGGAGCGCTCTACATCAAAAAAGGTGTGCGGATAGAGAACCTGATTCATGGCGGCGGTCAGGAACGCCGGCGGCGTGCAGGCACTGAGAATATTGCGGGAATCGTGGGGCTTGGTAAGGCAATCGAGATGGCGACCGCGGATATCCCGGGACATTCTGCAAGGATCCGTGCGATGCGGGACCTGCTCATAAAAGGTGTACTGGAAAAAATTCCCAATACCCGGTTGAACGGGCATCCGGAGAAACGGTTGCCAGGAAACTTCAATGTTAGCTTTGAATTTATTGAAGGCGAGTCTATGCTCCTCTGGCTGGATGATGAGGGTATCTGCGCTTCAACAGGCAGTGCATGTACATCGGGTTCACTCGAACCGTCGCATGTTCTGCTTGCAACTGGTCTTCCGGTAGAGATATCGCATGGTTCGCTCCGGCTCTCGCTGGGCGATGCAAATACAGAAAAGGATGTGGATTTTGTGCTTGAAGTTCTTCCCAAAATTGTGAAAAAATTACGCGATATGTCGCCACTCTACCAGAAGAGTGGAAAAGAAGGTGGCTGCAATGTACAGTGACAAAGTTATGGATCATTTCAAGAACCCACGGAACGTCGGGGAGATCGACAATGCCGACGGAATCGGTGAAGTTGGGAATCCCGTCTGTGGGGATATTATGAAGATTTTCTTAAAAATCGATAACAATATCATCACCGATGCGAAATTCAAAACGTTCGGCTGCGGTGCTGCTATAGCATCCAGCAGCATGGCAACGGAACTGGTTCGGGGAAAGACGCTTGAAGAGGCATGGGAGGTCTCGAACAAGGCAGTGGCCGAGGCGCTCGAAGGTCTCCCCCCGATCAAGATGCACTGCTCGGTGCTTGCCGAAGAAGGAATCCATAAGGCTATCAACGATTACCGCGTAAAAAAGGGGCTTGAACCGTGGGTGGAAAAGAATCCCCATTTGCATGAACAGGAAGATATGACCTGTCAGCACTAGGTATTGAAATCTACACGATACAGGAAGTCAGGTGAACAATGTTTTCACAACGGGAACTCGAACGATACAAACGGCAGATGATGCTTTTTGGGGAGGAAGGCCAGGAGCGGCTGAAAAAGGCGCACATATTTATTGCCGGGGCCGGTGGACTGGGCTCTCCGGTCTCCATATACCTTGCCGTTGCCGGGATAGGAACAATAACCATTGTAGATATGGATGTAGTTGACCAGACGAACCTGAATAGGCAGATCCTCCACTACGATCGGGATATCGGCAGAAAAAAGACTGCATCTGCTGAAGAAAAGTTGCAGGAACTCAATCCTGACATTACCATCAATGCAATCGATGTTAAGATCGATGATACCAATGCGGCAAAACTTATTGGAAGAGCTGAAGGGATCGTTGATGCTATGGATAACTACCCAACACGGTACCTGCTCAACGATGTCGCGATAGCAAAGAAGATCCCGCTTTTCCACGGCGGCATCAGTGGATTCTATGGGCAGGCAACGACGATTATTCCCGGAACAACCCCCTGCCTGAAATGCATCTTCCCCAAAGCTCCTCCAAAAGAAGTGTTCCCGGTGGTGGGTGTGACCCCGGGCCTCATCGGTACAATTCAAGCGAATGAAGTTATCAAATACCTTACAGATAGTGGCGAACTACTGTTAGGCCGTCTCTTCATCTGGGACGGTTTGCAGTCGCATGGAGAGGAGATCTGCGTAGAACGTAATCCTGCCTGCAAAGCGTGCGGTGGTATGACAACAAAAAAACAACACAGGGGAAGAAGAAGTGACTGTTAAGATCCGGTTTTTTGCACGGTTCCGCGAACTGCTCGGAACAGATATCGTGACCGATGTTGCACCAGGGACGAAGTTCACTTCGCTGATCACCTCCGTTGCAAGGAAAAATCGAGAGGGGTATGCAGCGATCTTTGATGAGACTGGTGCTTTTCATGAGTTTGTGATCCTGATGAAGAACGGCAAGCGGATCGAGATCGCGGATGCTGACAAGACCGTGATTGTTGATGGTGACGAGATTGCAGTTTTTCCACCCGTTGCTGGTGGATAAACAAGGAGAACCATGATCGCAATTCAGACCGATGATGTCGATATTGGTGTCCTAATCGCTGCGGCAAAGAAGCAGGGAACAGGTGCTGTCGTAGTCTTCGATGGCGTTGTCCGGGATGATGAGATAACCGAGATGGAACTCGAAGCGTACGTGGACGTCGCAATACAGGAACTAAAAAAGATTGCCAGAGATGCAACAGAGCAGTTCCGGCTCCTGCATGTTGATATCATCCACCGGATCGGACGGCTTTCAGTTGGTGAGAATATCCTGATCATTGTGGTGAGTGCCGGGCACCGTCACGAGGCATATGCCGGCTCCCGCTATATCATTGAGGAGATCAAGAAGGGAGTCCCTATCTGGAAAAAAGAACTGACAAAAGACGGTGCCCGGTGGGTACCTGGCGAGCATGGGCATGGCAAAAGACCTGCCTGAAATTATTCCGGAATTTTCTGGTATAGGGTACTCTCCCCTTCGAACTGAATTGGAAATCTCTCTTCCTTTCCTTTATCACGATGCAATTTTTCCCAGTTCCCTCCTGCAGTCACTGGATTAATGAGTCGCACGGTAAAACGATAAGTGAGGAAAACCAATGCAGCAAAACCCGATGGAATTATTCCAGAAAGAAGCCCCTGAAGTTGCAGCAGCTTTCAATAACCTGATCCTGTCATTAGTTGCGTCAAAAGGACTTGACCAGAAAAC
>DATMWO010000115.1:0-3376 GCA_035562475.1 Methanoregula sp. | reverse complement strand
TGGGTCCGATAGCGCTGGTGCAGGATTCGTCATTTCTGAGCCTATGCAGATGATCTTCCCTTCTTCGGCAAGTTGATTTTGAAGAAACGTCACCTCTTGCCCCCTGGTAGGCCATTTCAGCTCTGGATTGACATCGTAAGTCCAGGGCTATCCGGAATTCTTCCAGCCGTTTTTCATCCGCTTTACGCGGTTAACGCTTCCGGGGTCGTCAACCTTGTCCCCTTCCATACCATCGATGATGTGGTAAATAGGGGAAAGTTGAAATTGAAGACGGATGAAATAAAAAAAGAAAATAGGTTTTTTTTGGATTTGTCCCGGATTTACTGGGGAATCCCGAATGCCTTTTTTGTACCGGGCAAAAAGCAATAGATCAATACCAGTGAGCAGATAATGATCATCGGTGCCATTGCCTCCCAGGATGAACCTCCAAGCACCATGAGAAGTGCGTACATGAGATCAAATCCTGCGATCAATACCATAAACAGCCATCCCTGCGGATGGACTGCCATAAGGGCCCCGAAAACTCCAAGCCAAATGAAGGCCAAAAAGCCCCATAAAATGGCCCCGATAAGACTGAACTGGTAAAATGCAACCGGTCCTATATACGTGGGAAGCAGATGTAACATCTGTAACGTGTAGATGAAGGCATTAACGGCACCGAGAATAGCCAGAAAAGCCAGGATAGTAACCCCGATAGGTCGTTCTTTTTCCATATATCAATCACTCCTTTAGGATGAATACTACGACGGAGAAGTATAAATACGTGGCGAAATCCAAAAATAGTGCTTTAAAAAATCATGCCTGATTATTCTTCAAAAAGTAATGTTGATTCAATTTTATCGCACTTCCATCCATCTTTCCTGTTCGTCGCTCTTACGAACCTTTCCAGCCCTTGGGATCTGTCACCAGAACGTGGAGGTAAATCTCATTTCCAACATCTTTATTATCATGAACATTGTTGTGGTACCTGGATAACGCATGGTTAATATAGGGTTTATGATTGCTGGTATTTTGGGTGCGGTTGTTGGAATAGTTGTTCTTGCACCGAGTACGTATGTAGGTACAGTTCTTGGAGCGATGTTTCTTCTTGGGGGAGTAGGGGTATTCGTAATGGGTTTGTTGAGGTGATGGTAGATCCCCCCAACGATGATCGAAATTTGTTAACAGAAAGCGAATATGAACTTTTTTAAAAAAAGATTCGCATAACTTCCCTGTTTTTAGCTCCTGTCGACTGGCAATCTATCCTATACGGTCAGGCTTTCGGAGGCATGCGAAGATGCTTCTTCAGCATAGAGTTTATAGACCGTAACCAGGAGGGCCATCAGCACCGGCCCGAGGATGAAACCAACAAATCCCATGAACGGGACGCCGGCAAGGATCGCAATCATCATGAGGATCGGGTGGATGGCAACGCGTTTTCCCATCATAACCGGACGGTAATAATAATCGAGCCACCCGCTCATGAGCGGATAACCGACAAGGAGCATGACTGCCGCCCCCCGGTAATCCCCGAGTGCGATCAGGTAAAGGGTAAAAACCAGGATGATAGCAGCAGATCCGACGAGGGGGATCAGCTGTGCAATCCCTATCAGGGTTGCAAAGAGCAGGACGTTCCCGTACCCGAAAAAGTAAAAGAACGGGATGGCGATAAGAAAGGAGATACATGCCGCGGAGATCTGCACGACGATAAGGGAGTAGATCGTGTTACTGGTGATCTCTGACATCTTTGCGACGGCAGCACCGAGTTTTGGGGAGAGGTTTTTTGTCAGGGTCATCCAGATCTGTTCGCCATACGAGATGAGCATGGCAAGCGAGAGAAAGAGGATGGAGATCCGGAGAAGTGCCAGCATCAGGTTTTCGGTCAGTGACATCAGGGTATTCAGGAGCATCTGGACAAGGGTGTTTGGCATGTTGGCAAGCTGTTCCTGCGTGAATTCCGGGAGTAAAAACGTGATGGCTGAGTTGTCAAAGCCTTTCACGATCGCTGTCACCATGCCCCCGATATACTCGAGATTATTATACATAATGGATGCAGCAGCCGACATGACCAGGAGGATACCAAGAATGATCCAGATCGTGATGAACGTGGCAGAGGTAGACGGCGGGACGGTGCGGGAGAGTCGGTGATGCAACGGGATAAGGACGACTGCAATAGCAACCGCCCAGACAAACATATCAATGATCGGCCAGAAGGCAATGATGGCAAGGATTACTACACCACTCATGACGAGCAGTAGTTTCTGGTCTTCACTGAAAGGCAACACTCCCATATAGTTCTGTTACGTCCTGATGCGATATATATCCAGCATCATGGTTCATAATCCCGTATATGTTCAGGAATAAAAAGGAAAAAAATCAGTTGTAGGTCCGGAACGGTACGTAATCGTCGAAGATCTTAACCTGAGTTCCCTGAGGGTCGGTCGCCCAGACTTCTGCCCGGTCATGGTTTTTATCGGTGCCGTCCAATGAGACGAAATCGCCGACTTCCAGGGGTTTGGGAATAATTCCCGTTTCGACAATACCATCAGTCCTGGTGACTTTGACATCAATCTGCTGGATAAAGCTGAGCCCCTGGCCGCCACGGACGGTGGTGATTATCTGTGGATCCGGTGCATAACCATTGCTTTCGACTTCTATCTCAATATCCCAATAGGAAGGAAGGGTCTGGGTTGGTCCCGGCGTTGAAAAAACGGCAGCTGGCGATGCCGGTGGTGTAGCTGCAGCGGAGATAACCGCAATGGTTGGCTTTGGTGTTTCCGTGGTGTTTGCGGGTTGCGTGCACCCTGCTGCCAGAACAAGCACAACGCAGAGCACAAGTGCGGAGGTTATTACCAGTATCTTTTTCATACCTGATAATTACCTCAGGGGTATTTTATGATTGTGCCGTTTGAGCGAATATGACAGTTCTTATTCCCGGAACGGGAATCAAAGATTACTGATATTGGTTGTATGAAAAAAATTGATATTTTGGACAAAGACCTTGCAGGAAATATTTCCCCCGCTGAGAAACCCTGGTCATTTACATACAATCAAAAATGGATGAATTCCGGATTTTGTAATGCCAGTCTGAAACATATGTTCTTTGGTGCTCCCAACCCTCTCCTCATCATCCATGAGATTTGTCATGCGGTCTCTGCGTATGGACATGGGACCAGGTGGCAGAGCCGAATGCTACAATCTGCTGAAACGGCTTCATGATATGATCCCGGAAGATTCAGAAAAAATTAAGATTCAGGTTGGGATGTATCGAAAAATTCAGTGTAACCCACAAGAAGAAATAAAGTCTTTGTATTTATTTATCGAGGATACTTTTTATCACCTCTATCCTGAAAGGGAAAGAAACGATTACGGTAATTGATGATAGTCGGGTTCTGAA
>DATMWO010000114.1:0-4708 GCA_035562475.1 Methanoregula sp. | reverse complement strand
TTGGGTTCGTAGCTCAGTTCGGTAGAGCGCCTGGCTTTTAACCAGGTGGTCGGGGGTTCAAATCCCTCCGGGCCCGTTGCCACGAGAATCGTGGGTTTTTTGCGGTGATGCATCTGAAAGGAAATTTATTCATCTGTAAGGGGGTTTTTCATTGAGCACCAAACTGAATGTGTTGAAGCACGTGATGGTGCCAGACCATAAAATCATGAGTGAGGACGAGGTATCTGCGCTCCTCTCCCACTACAACATTACTACGGAACAATTACCTAAAATTTTCCATGACGATCCAGCGGTCAAATCTATTGGCGCAACCGTTGACGATGTTATACGAATTGTCCGGATGAGTCATACGGCTGGCAGGGCTGAGGCATATCGTCTCGTAATCAAGAGACCGAAGAAATAATTATTGGGGTGGTCAGTCTGATCGACAGAAGTATTTTATCAAAGGCGTATTTTTCACGGGAGCATGTTGCGCGCCACCAACTTGACTCTTTCAATTATTTCTTAAAGCACAATCTTCAGAAAGTGGTCAACGAGCAGCGGGTTATCGAGACTGATATCGAAAACCGGGGAAAGAACAATGAGCCTGTCTGGGTGGAACTAGGCGCGATTACGGTAAAACGACCGCTTGTCAGAGAAGCAGATGGATCTCAGGGAGAACTGTACCCTTGCGAAGCACGACTGCGCAATCTTACCTATGCAGCGCCGATCCAGTTAGGACTCACCCTTGTACATGGTGAGGAACGGCAGGAGCCAATAATCACCACAATCGGGCAACTTCCCATTATGGTTGGATCGCATGCCTGCAACCTTTATGGTATGGATGATATGCAGCGTATCTCCCATGGTGAGGATGCATTCGACCCGGGCGGATATTTCATTGTAAACGGTACTGAACGTGTGCTCATGACCCTTGAGGATCTCGCATCCAACAAGATTATGACCGAATTCACCGAGCGATACAATGAGCGGATCTATGTCGCAAAAGTCTTTTCGCAGTTCCGTGGGTACCGTGCCCTGGTCGTTGTTGAGCGAAATAAAAAGAACCTGCTTGAAGTCTCATTCCCGTCAGTTGCCGGGCACCTTAAATTTGTTGACCTGATGCGTGCTCTCGGAATGACGAACGATCAGGAAGTCGTAAATGCAGTTTCTCCTGATGAGGATATCCTTACCTTTATGATGCAGAATCTGGAAGAGAGCGAGTGCGATTCTGTTGAAGGTGGTATCATGTATGTTGGTAAAAAGCTCGCACCCAACCAGACGAAAGATTACCAGCGCAAACGGGCGGAATTCGTGCTGGACAATTACCTCCTGCCCCATCTCAACTACTCAATGCCTGCAAATTTGAAGGAAGGAGACGAGGGCTACCAGGAAGCCGTGCTATCCGTGCGACTTGCAAAGGGTCACTTCCTGGGACGTATGGCAGAGGCGTGTTTCGATCTCGTGTTGGACAAACGCAGGGTTGATGATAAGGACCATTACTCCAACAAACGGTTGAAACTTGCCGGTGACCTTATGGAGGACCTTTTCCGTATTTCCCTTAACCGGCTTACCCGGGATATCAAATACCAGCTTGAACGCGCAAGCATGCGACACCGCGACTTGTCAATCGCAACTGCGGTTCGGGCAGATGTTCTCACTGAGCGGCTGTTACATCCGCTCGCGACTGGTAACTGGGTTGGGGGAAGAACCGGTGTCTCCCAGCTGCTTGACCGTGTAGACCATATGGCAGTCCTCTCCCACCTGCGTCGGGTTATATCTCCGCTTTCGCGCTCGCAGCCACACTTCGAAGCTCGTGACCTTCACCCAACCCAATGGGGACGGATCTGTCCGAGTGAAACACCTGAAGGGCCGAATTGTGGTCTGGTAAAGAACTTTGCGCAGATGGTTGAGATATCCAAAGGTGTTGATGATGAAGCTGAAGTAAGGCGACTCCTGCATAATCTCGGTGTTGAGCATATCCGGGGTGAAGCACGATGAAGAAGTCCCGCGTGTTTGTTGACGGGGCACTTATCGGGCTTGATGATGATGCAAAAGCACTTGTGGCCAACATCAGGTCTATGCGACGGCAGGGTGCTATCTCCTCTGAAGTGAATGTTTCACACAAGGAATACAACGGGGATGTTGTGATTCTTACCGACCGTGGCCGTGCCCGCCGCCCGCTTATTGTCCTTAAAAACGGGGAGCCGCTTATCACGACCGAAGACCTCGCAAAACTGGCTAAAAAGGAAGTTGACATACCATCATTTGTCCAGCGTGGATTGATCGAGTTTATTGATGCCGAAGAGGAAGAAGATCTCCTCATCGCGATGAACCCGGAGAACGTAACGCCGGATCATACTCACCTTGAGATCGACCCTTCCCTTATTCTGGGTATCGGTGCTGCGCATGTCCCATTTCCGGAGCATAATGCAAGCCCGCGGGTCACCATGGGTGCAGGCATGGTCAAACAGGCCCTCGGTTTTGGGACAGCTAATATGAAGCTGCGTCCTGATACACGGGGCCACCTCCTCCATTACGTGCAAAAGCCCCTAACGCACACCCAGACCTCTGAATTAATCGGCTCCGATGACCGTCCGGCAGGGCAGAACTTCGTTGTTGCAATTCTTTCCTATGAAGGGTACAACATTGAAGATGCCCTTATATTCAACAAGGCTTCCATTGAGCGGGGGCTCGGGCGCTCCCATTTCTTCCGGACGTATGAAGGGGAAGAACGCCGTTACCCGGGTGGCCAGATCGATCGGATTGAAGTCCCTGAGGAGGATGTTGCCGGTGCACACGGCGCCGAGTCGTACAAGAACCTCGACGAAGATGGTGTAATCAATCCTGAAACGGTTGTAGCAGAAAAAGATGTTCTGATAGGCAAGACCTCTCCCCCACGGTTCCTTGAAGAGCCATCAGGAGAACTCATTGCTGTTGAGAAACGTCGCGATACTTCCGTCACCATGCGCAGCAACGAGCACGGAATTGTCGACACCGTGATCATTACTGAAGGAGAGAACAGTTCCCGTCTCGTCAAGGTACGAACCCGTGATCTTCGCGTCCCCGAAGTCGGAGACAAGTTCGCCTCCCGGCACGGTCAGAAAGGAGTAGTGGGGCTCATCACCCACCAGGAAGATATGCCCTTTACTGAGAGTGGACTCTGCCCCGATCTCGTTATCAACCCCCACGCTATCCCAAGCCGTATGACTGTCGGGCATATGCTCGAAATGATCGGGGGTAAGGTTGGTGCACTTGAAGGGCGGAGAATTAATGGCACTGCATTCCGAGGTGAGAGTGAAGCTGATATCCGGTCATCACTCAAGAAACTGGGTTTCTCCCACAATGGACGCGAAATCATGTATGATGGCCTTACCGGCAAGCAATTTAAAGCTGATGTGTACGTCGGTGTCATCTACTATCAGAAACTCTACCACATGGTTTCGTCAAAGATGCATGCACGGTCACGCGGACCGGTGCAGGTGCTCACCCGCCAGCCTACAGAAGGCAGGGCCCGTGAAGGAGGTCTGCGGTTTGGTGAAATGGAGCGGGATGTCATGATTGGTCACGGTGCAGCCATGGCTCTCAAAGAACGTTTACTGGATGAATCCGATAAAGTCAATGAATATGTCTGTGCTCACTGTGGGATGGTCGCGATGCTGGACCGCAAAAGAAATATGACCCGTTGCCTTGCCTGTGGTAACGAGACAGACATCTATTCTGTCGAGATGAGTTATGCCTTTAAGCTCCTGCTGGATGAGATGAAGAGTATGGGGATTGCCCCAAGATTGAGACTGCAAGATGTGGTCTAAAGAGGTGCGCCATGCCAAGCCCAAAACGAATTGGACAAATTGAATTTGGATTGTTATCCCCAAAAGAAATCCGCGAGATGAGCGTAAGGAAGATCATCTGGGCGGACACTTATGATGATGATGGGTTCCCGTACCCCCAGGGTCTGATGGACCTGAATCTCGGTGTCATCGATCCAGGTCTCAGGTGCAAGACCTGCGACCAGAAAGCGAGCGAGTGCCCCGGGCATTTTGGGCACATTGAACTTGCAAAACCAGTAATCCATGTCGGTTATACGCGCCTGATCAGAAAGCTGTTGAGGGTTACCTGCCGATCATGCGGGCGTGTCCTGCTGAGTCCGGATGAAATAGAAAAAGTTGTCGGTACTGAAGATGAGCAGACGGGTGACCTGCTCTCTGAGAAAGACGTGAAAAAAGAGCGCATCTGCCCGCACTGTGGTGACCAGCAGCTTAAGATAAATTTCGAGAAACCCACCACGTTTTCAGAAGTGATGGTGGAAGATGGCAAGAAAATTGAGCATAAACTCACCCCTGCTGACATCAGGGCACGGATGGAAAAGATCCCTAATGAGGATTTAACCCCTCTTGGTATCAACCCGGATGTCGCCCGACCGGAGTGGACAATCCTTACCGTACTTCCTGTCCCACCTGTTACCATGCGCCCATCGATTATTCTTGAAAACGGGCAGCGTTCGGAAGATGATCTCACGCATAAGCTTGTCGACATCATCCGCATTAACCAGAGATTCAAAGAGAATCAGGATGCAGGAGCTCCCCAGTTAATCATTGAGGATCTATGGGAACTTTTACAGTACCACGTTACCACCTACCTTGATAATGAGGTGGCAGGTTGTCCACCGGCGCGTCACCGCAGCGGCAGACCCTTAAAGACACTTTCCCAGCGCCTGAAAGGTAAGGAC
>DATMWO010000113.1:0-2378 GCA_035562475.1 Methanoregula sp. | reverse complement strand
GGAGTCGGGGATTCGAGTGAAATGGTAAAAATTTACAAGGTTACAAAAAATTACTGAAAGGGGTCTGCTGACTGCTGTCGGAATGCAAGATGAGAGTATGATTACGATCAGCGGATATTTACATAGAAACATCTTGCGGGATATCATACGGCGCTGGATGTATTGCGATTTGGATTCATCCGATGTGGACACGATCGCGCGTCTGGTTCATTTTAACAACGTGTATGTTTCCCGATATCTCAAAATTTTTTCAGAAAAAGTATTTCAGGCATTGCACGGAAGCTCTCTTTATTCGAAACCGGCATTCCTGAAAGGTGATCTGAAAGATATGATTGTCGCCAATCCGCCGTACCGGAACTCCCGGATTGATGCGTTAATCCATAACTATCATGCGGATCCGGGACGCTTTTATAGGGAGACCCCTTTTCAGGCGACGTTATATTTTAAACGTGACAACGGGGCGGAAGATTATATAGGATCAAACAGGATCAAACGCGTGCACAGGCTTGCCGAAAAGTCCGCCCGTAAAATCATCGATATGATATTCGACGCAATCAGGAAGCACGCCGATGTATTGGCTGATGAACGGGCGAGGTTTTTGGGTATACCCCGGCATCAGCTTCTGACACCCCAGGAAGAAATGACCGCTGAATTTCTCAGGGCAGAGAACCGGCTGCTGGAAGATTTTAAGGAAAAGAGGAAACTTCACTATGCAGAAGACATGGTGATCAACGATGTTGCCGGCATGAAAGTAATTATCGACAATTCCGAGCAGCACCGGTTGCTTGATGCCCTCGGACTGATGAGTGACTGTGAGATTGTGGAAAATGAGCGTCATTCAGGAAAATATAATGCAACCAATTTGATTGTATCTTTCAAACCACCCCGTGAAGAAATACTTGCTCAACCTTTGAGCGAAAAAATCGTCGAAATAATGCGTATCAGGGGGCTCAATCCTGAAGAATCAAATAGGGCATTTGCTGAATTTGTCGGATCAGGAGAGGAAACGGTGTGTCTGGAGATCATCGTTTCCGATTATGAAGAAATGCTGGAGAGCGAAATCGGCCGATGCATGCACGAGGATCGGATTACGGAGCAACGCCTGCGACAACAATATTGCGGTCACCTCGCGAAAAATATCGAATACCTTATGGAATATCTTTTCACGTTCCCCTCTTCAGCAAAGACTGAGCTCAGAGAACTGCCCATCAAGCTATGGAACCGTTACCTTCCTGATTACTTTGAAGATGTTCTCAAAGATCTTTTCCGGATTCCTCTCCGCAGTGTGGTGGAATGAACAGTAACCCCGCACCGTGAATCACTTTCCGGGATGGACGTTATCAGGAATCCCATATGCCTTTATAATCTTACTCGGGGATTGATAATTTGGTGTTCGGAATTTTGGGATCGGACCAAGACAATTATTTGAAATGATTGTGCAATGATGAGAAAATCCCCTCTTTTTAGGGCTTAGAACTATGTTTTTCCCGGGCAAATGGGCCTTTTAAGAAAATCACATCGACTCGAGAAGGAATCCATCTTTTCCTTATAAGGGCATTTTGGGGCATGTAAATGATGCTCTAAGATCTGAAAACGCCTGCTTCTGGGATCATGATCTTTGAATATCAATTGATTACCTTGGTCCGACCCGGCCACGCCGATAAAAGGACTCTGTAAAAGTAAAATTCTGTATAATCGTTTGCAAAGTGCGTGATGGAAATGTCGTTTCCGCAGGCGGTATCCGACGCCTTTTACTTTGTCAAGGAGACGTCCTTTTCACTGTGCATCTTATCGGGCACGCTTACTTTTTTGTGAGTATTTATTTTTGATGAGTTTGTGATGAGGGATAAGTTGCCCTTGCAATCAGGGTTTTTCCAATACCAATCGATGAACGCCGCTGTATTCTCCTCGAGTTTGTCAATTATCTCCAGGACGGCTTTGGCCTCTTCCGTAAGATACAGACTCTTTCCCGGTTTTTTTGACTCCACCAGCCTGAATCCGAGAAGTTTTTCCGATGTCCGAATTTTACCCCAGGCAGCACGGTATGATTTATTGAGGAGCTTTGTGACAGCGTAAAGACTGTGCAGTTCATCGATGCCGCGAAGCAGATCCTCGCAGGTTTTAGATAAAACAACTTCCCCATTATTTTCTAACCAGAATTGATATTTGATTTCCATAAACCCTCTCACAATATTTTGAGAACTATTTTTTTGAGCATCTATTCCATACTAATATAGTTTTTAATATAATAATTTATTTATCCTTGCAAGATTCATTTTTTTATCAAATATTGCAGCCGGTATATAAAATTATATTTATATTCGTGTTTCCCGCATTTCCAGGACAAGGGAAAAGCCATGACGGCGCTTTCACGGATT
>DATMWO010000112.1:0-7965 GCA_035562475.1 Methanoregula sp. | reverse complement strand
TGCTTGGATGGGAAGGCGAGCTGCCTCAGCCCGCGGTTCGGACTATTGAGGAGATGCGTTCTGTCCTTGCCGACTCCTCGTGTGAGAGCAGCGGTGTCCTCTATTATATGTACCGGGACCTTGCTAAATCGGATGCAGACTGGAGGTGGTTACACCACCACCACCTGCGTTACGATCTTACGGTCATTCCTTCACGGACGCTCTGTGGGGAATGGGTAAAGACCAAGGGGCACTATCATCCGAAGAACCCGGCAGGGATCGGTTATCCGGAGATCTATGAAGTCATTGAAGGTCAGGCACATTACCTTCTCCAGTCACAAACACTTGATGATGCGGTGATGATCTCTGCACGAGCCGGCGATCTTGTGATAATCCCGCCGGATTACGGGCATATCTCCATCAACCCTTCTCCGGATACAACGCTCACTATGGCAAACATTGTTTCAACGGCGTTCCAAAGCGAGTATGGTGAGTATGAAAAATATCATGGTGCTGCGTATTATGAGATGAGTTCAGGGAAGATGCACAAAAATTCCCATTATCCCGTTTGTCCCCCAATGAGGCATATCGGGGCAAGCTGCGGTATGGGGACTCACCAAATATGCAAGGCACCTCTGTATAACCTGATCGGGAATGAGGATGCACTCGCGTTCCTCAACTTCCCGGAAAAATTCCTTACGGTATTTTCTGTACTGCTAAAAGGTTAGGTGCCGGAATTCTTTTGTGTTCACTTTTTTTCACGAGCCCGAGCACCTTTTCTTCGGTGGGTGTTGCTGCGATCCAGCCCTTCAGCTCAAGTGCCTGGAGTGAATGATCAATTTCTGTATAGGAAAGACCGATCTCTTCTTCGTCGCGCTGTCCCTCCCATAGACCAGCGGAGGGTGCCTTTTTAATAATTGGATCGGGAATTCCAAGTTCGCTCGCATATTCATAGACTTCAGTTTTATACAGGTGCAGCAAAGGCTGGAGATCTGCCGCATTATCGCCATACTTTGTGCAGTAACCGAGCATAAATTCACTCCTGTTTGAGGTACCACAGACTATTTTCTGGTCACGGTTGGCGTGATAATACAGAACAGCCATACGGGTCCGCGCCATCAGATTGCCGAGCAGGTATCGGGACTCTTTAAATTCCGGCATGGTTCTGAATCCTTCAAGCATGGGTTCTATGCTTATTACACGGTGAATCATCCCCATCTGCTCACTGAGCGCTGCAGCATCTTTGACATCTGCCGGGTTGCTTATCATGGAGGGAAGGGAGAGTCCCAGCACTTTATCGCCGCCGATTGCCCGGCAACAGAACGCTGCTGCAACCGCTGAATCAACACCCCCGCTCAGTCCCACAACTATTCCCTTACATCCGCTGGTCCAGTATGCATACCGGATCATCTGTTCTACCTGCCCCATCCTGCACCCGAGTTCAGTAACCACAAACCTTACCCCGCTTAGAGTAGTCGGATGAACTTTTTCAATTGTTCGATATTTCCTACAGCTACGACAGCATCCCCCTCCGTCAGAATCTCATCCGGACCAGGGGCAACAACAGAAGAGCCTGGTTTCTCGATACCGATGATACGGACACCGGTTTTCCTGATAAACCAGCTCACCGGTTTCGGATATATGATTCGGACATGGTTAAGGATCACCAGATCATTGTTTGGCAGTTCAAGAAGAATGGTTATAGTGTCAGTAAGAATAATCCTGGCAATCGTCTGCCCCCCAATCCTGGGAAGGAGAGCAACATAATCAGCACCCGCCCGGTATAGTTTCTCAACCGATGCCGGCTCATTTGCCCGTGCAAGGATCCGGATAACCGGGTTCAGGTTCCGGGCCATGAGTGTGGTAAATATATTCACATCGTCGTCATTCAAAGCAACAATACAAAACCGTGCCTCTTCGATAAGGGCTTTTTTTAGCACATCCTCATCTTCAGCATTACCGATAACCTGCTCTACTTCCTGTTTTTTTGAATCGACCACGATGCACGAAACACCGGATTCCGAAAGTTTCTGGTATGCACCTGCACCAACATCCCCAAAACCGGCGATAACTGCCAAAGCATTTGAACACTCGTCTGTATTGAACTCCTCCTTGAGTGTGGCGACAATGGATTCAGTCCTGCCAAAAAGGAATAATGATGTAGTGTTGTCGACGACAATATCCCCCTCGGGAGAGGGAATGAATTTTCCTGCCTTCCAGAGAAACGGGATGAGAATACCGAACCGTTCAAAAAGATGAAGTTCGTTCAGGGATTTAAACGCAGCATTGCACCCGAAGACCAGTGGGATGTTGATAAGCCTGAGCTCCTTACCCCCGGCATGCGAAAGATCGAGGTTAATCCTGTTCAGCCCGGGAATTTCCTGTTCGTTATCCCCTCCCGGCTTGAAGATGGCATGGCGTGCCAAAAGCTTTCCCGTAGTGTGTTTTGGAGATAGAACAAAATCCGCACCAGCAAATCGGAGGTACCGTTCAAAAGAGAGCTTATCTACAACTGAAATTATCTTACCTTTTACCTGTTCACGTATACCGAGAACAACATTGGCGGTCTGTCGCTCATCCAAACAGATAACAACAAAGTGTGCCCCCGTTACGTGTGCTGCCGACCATGTTTCAGGATCAGTATAATCCCCCCAGATCACATAGGCATGTTTACGGTAACGCGTGGCAATTTCAAGGGCTTTACCCTTATCCTGTTCGATAATAACAATATCCTGGTCAGAGATGCTGAGACTGTCAATAACCGAACTGGTAAGCTGGTTGTAACCCATGATGATGGTATGTCCAGAAAGGCGGTGAGGGGTTCTTCGTGGCGGAGCGGGAGCAAGAAGGGTAGTAAGGAAAGGGGCAAGAAGAAGCGGGATAACAACGAAGATCATGATTACGCCGGACAGTATGATCTGGATAGCCAGAAATCGGGTAATTTCGCTGGAGAAGGGTAATAACTCGCCATACCCGACTGTTGTCATGGATTCAACGACAAACAGAAGTGATTCAGTCCACGAAAGGGGTTTGTTCTCCAGCAGAGGGTAATAGGAGTAAAATAAATAGGTATTGAGACCTATCAGCAGGGCAAACGCTAAAAAATAGATGGAGATTTGTATGCCGGGCGAATTCCGGATTGCCCTCCATGCCCGTCCCCGCCTAAGTGCCATTTGCAGTCACCTCATTGATTATCCGGCAGCTCTGGCATATGCCAGATATTGATTCACCGCACTGCTCACAGGAAGAAATTGAATCTGCCATGGACACACATGCACCAGCCAGTTTTTTCCCCAGGTTCATGACAGCATATTTTGTTGCCGGGTGACGAATGGTGAATTCATTCAGCATCGCCTGCACATCCTTTTCGAATGGTTTAAAATTATAACGACAAAGGGATCGATCACACCCTTTAATGTGAAGATCTGCATAGAGTGCCACTTCTTTATGAGGAACAGATATGAACGGCCGGATATGGGGAATTTTTCCTCTGGCCTCTCGCTCTGAATTCACTATAATCTCAGGATTCCCCCGAAGTAGATTCTTCAGCACCGATACTCCCCGCTCGTCAAGAGTCTGGCCCAAAGCAAGTTTTGTTATCGCATGTTCTCTGGCAATCTTGTTCAGAAGGAAATTCCGGAGAACTCGGCAATATGTGCAGGAAAGGGTACCTTTTATTGGTGTTATCTCATCAACACTAGTCCCAAAGTTTTCGTTAAAAGATCCTATGATGCATTCCGTGTCCAGCAGTTCAGCGATCCGCATCGCATTTTTCGGATCACGATATCCTGCGATTCCTTCATCGATTGAAATTGCAGAAATTGTAATATCGCGACGATTTGATGTAAGTTTTTTTAAAAAATACAGGAGTGCAGCGCTGCTTTTGTCACCGGAGAGGGCGACAGCGATATGATCGCCGGGTGTAATCCAGCGGTTCCTGCGGATTTCATGCTTAGCTTTTACCTCAACATCAGCTTCAAAATGTTGTTTGCAAAGGTTCTGCCCGGAGTATTCCTGGAAAAATATCGCGTTCCTCCTGCACTTGTTGCACTGCATTCGTCAAATCCATTTTTTATCTGGACGATAAAAGATGTTTAAGGTTGCGCTGATTGCTGATTGCTTTTTGATACGATATCGAAAGATGTGATTTTATAGTCTTACACATAACCACTCTAACGATTATGGTCGTCGCCGCGGAGCATATCCGCACCCTGAACAAGTATGAAAAATCCATCCTCAACGCGCTTGAACGTGGGATGAAACACTACGCATGGGTGCCGCTGGAACAGATCAAAATTGCTACCAAACTTTCAGAATCCGAAGTTAACTATCGCCTCGCCCGTCTGATCGAATGGGGTATGGTCCGGTTCAATCCCGTGCCCTACGATGGATATGCCCTTGTTTTTGGTGGTTACGACACGCTTGCGCTCATGACCCTCACCCGGAACGGGACGATATCGGCGCTCGGATCGAAGATTGGCGAGGGTAAGGAGTCAGTAGTATATGAAGCTCTGGGCCTTGGCCCGGTTGCTATCAAGTTTCACCGGATTGGGGGGCGTTCATTTTCATCAGCACGTCTCAACCGTGATTACATGCCTGAGGAAGGTCACTGTCCCTGGCTGATTGCATCCCGGAGATCAGCAGAACGGGAATACCAGGCACTCACAGCCCTGCACCCGAAAGTCACTGTACCACTCCCCATCGGACAAAACCGTCATACGGTTGTGATGGCATTGATAACCGGTCCGAATCTGAATCATTGCCGCGTTGAAGAGCCAGAAGAGGTGCTTGATGAGATCCTTACAAATGCCGGCATTGCCTATCGAGAAGGAATTATCCACGGTGACCTATCAGAATATAACATCCTCATGGAGGAGGGGAGGTGCGTTATCATTGACTGGCCACAGTGGGTAGCAACCACGCATCCGAATGCTGCTTCAATGCTGGAGCGTGATGTCGATAATATCCTCACGTTTTTCAAACGTAAATACAACGTCAAGTATGATCGCGGGGATGCGATACGATGCGTGATCGATTAAGGGTCTTTGGCATTGATATCATCAAAGGTTCGGTGAGGTCACGGTCCCGTCGGCCAATGTATGCTCTTGTACGGATGGAGGGGCAGAAAATTGATAGCGAGTCGGAGGTCTCGATGTTCCGGCTCTTTCGCATGCTCAATGAAGAACAACCCGACATACTTGCAGTAGACAGCCTCCAGGAAATCGCCGCAGACCAGCATGATCTTTTTTTCTTTTTACAGGCCTTGCCTCCGCAGACCCGGCTTGTTCAGGTAACCGGTGGGGAACGTAAGGAGACCCTTGGTAAGGTTGCTGCCCGGTACAACATCAGCTTCAACAGGTTTGATCCGTTTGCTGAAGCCCGCACTGCTGCACATGTAGCCTCTCTTGGTGCAGGAGCAGAGGTTATCGCATTTGAAAACGAAAGCGAAGTAGTAATAAGCCGGCACCGGTCCCTGGGAAAAGGCGGGTGGAGCCAGAATCGTTACGTGCGAAAGATCCATGGTGCTGTGCAGTTGAAAGGGCGAGAGATTGAGATGGCTCTTGTTGCAGCAGGGCTTCGGTACGAGAAAAAAGAGACCCGGGCATTTGGCGGATGCAGCAGGGTGGCATTCCGGATCTTTGCGACAAGAGATCAAGTCCCAATTTCAACGTACCGTGGCTCCGATGTCCAGGTTCGAATCAGTGGCAAACGCCTCGAAAGGATCCGGTTCCGCCCTCTCTCGGGTAAACCGCGGTACCTGATTGTAGGAATTGACCCTGGTACGACAACAGCGGTCGCCGCGCTTGATCTCGATGGCAACCTGCTTCATCTTGCAAGTTCCCGACAGATGAATATGGGAGATGTCGTTGAGTCACTCTACCGAGTAGGAAAACCCCTCATTATTGCATCAGATGTGCAGGAAATGCCCCATTCTGTAGAGAAGATCCGACGGGCGTTTTCTGCTGTTGCCTATACCCCGAAACAGGATGTGAGTGTTGAAACAAAGGTAGAACTTACCGCAGCCTTTCCGTATGGAAACGATCATGAACGCGATGCTCTCTCTGCTGCACTTGATGCGCATCGCCAGTACCGGCACAAGTTCCAGAACTTACTGAAGCGAATTCCCCCGGGACATGATCTTGACGAAGTACGGGCACGGGTTATCAGAGGGCAGTCACTCGATCAGGTAATCGGGGATATGAACGCCATAACGCCGATGCCATCAATAGATGCACCTGTGGTCCCGGTGGAAGTAAAACATGATGAGAAGGTGAGGGTGCTTGATGGGATGGTGAAACGCCTGCGTACTTTTGTTGGAGAGCTGCAGGAAGAAGTTAAGGAGAAGGACTATGAAATCCAGAGACTTCAGGCCCGCGTCCGGAAGATCCACACGTCTCAGGATGCAAAGATTGCAAAGGATACTGAAGTGATAAAAAAAGATGTCATTATACAGAGTTTAAAAAAGCGACTGCGAAAGGAGGAACGGCACAACCGGAATCTTTCCAAACGCATCGTGCGCATCAAACAGTTTGCTGAGCTTTCGATGGATGGTGAAGTGCTTCCGGTGAAAGTGATGGAGGCTCTGACAAAAGAAGGGTTTCGCCGGCTCATTGAGGATGTTGGGATAGAAGAAGGAGACATTATCTTTGTGACCCGGCTTGATGGCTGGGGAAAAAGTGTGGTTAAGGATCTCGCTGGAATCCGGATAAAAGCGGTTGTTACCGGTGCTGCGGTTCTTGCAGAAAGTGATCCACGGATTCTTCCGATATTCCGGGAAATGGGTATCCCCCTTATTTCTGATAAGGATGCCGGCGTTCAGGTTCGAGGAAAGCGAGGGCTATGTGGGAAGGAAATGCTCGAAGCTGCTCTTATACACTGGCAGGAAATGCAGGATCAGCATGAAAGAGAAAAGAAATCTGAAATGATCGAGCACATCTTCAAAGAGTACAAGAGCGAACGGGGTAAGGAGGTGCGTAAGAGTGGATGACCGTGAACTCTTAAACGTCGTGATGGGAATTGTCGGAAAAGAGAAATGCCAGGATGATTGTGCCGAAGTACCTTGTGGTGATCAGGTTATGGTGGTGACAACGGACATGCTCCACCGTACTACCGACTTTGTTGAAGGGATGAGCGACTGGCAGATTGGCTGGATGAGTGCAGCGGTTACGCTTTCCGACATTGCTAGTATGGGAGCGGAGCCGAAATATCTCCTGATTGCTGTCGGGCTTGATACATGGCAGAATCTGGCCGGGATCATGCAGGGTGCACAGGATTGTTGCACACGATTCGGTGCTGCGATTATTGGTGGGGATATTGACCGTCATGGAGAGCTGACTGTCGTGACTACCGGACTCGGACTTGTAGAGAAAGACCATATTGTGCGTCGGACCGGTGCACAACCCGGGGATCTTGTCTGTATTACCGGTACTCCCGGCCAGGCACAGGCATACCTTGACGGGTACATCCAGTTTAAAACAGCACTCTTTGAACCACAACCCCGGGTTGAAGAAGGTCGGCGGCTTGCCAGAGCAGGTGTCAGCGCGATGATGGACGACAGTGACGGCATTGCCCTTTCACTCTGGGACCTGCTCAGTGTTAATGAATATGGATTTTCCCTTGATTCTACAAAACTACCAGTTCCTGCCGGGATTCCTGCAAATCAAGCCCTTGAACTTGCTCTTTATGGGGGAGGAGACTACGAACTAATCTTTACCCTTCCCCCGCAATGGCATCCGGTTCATGGCGTTTCTTATACGGTTATCGGCACAACAATTAAAGAAAAAATCATCCTAATTGATAATCGGCCTGTCGAAAAACGCGGGTACCAGCACCGGTGGGAATAATATTTGGTGATTATCAATAATCCGCCCCCAAATGAGGTGACAACCACACCCTTTGGCATGATCGCCCCCCTTACGTCACCAGTCCCCCGAGGGGGATGGGGCGCATTGCGATATCCCCAGAACAGGTAACACAGCACTATCG
>DATMWO010000111.1:0-4679 GCA_035562475.1 Methanoregula sp. | reverse complement strand
TATCAATAGTCAGGTCATCGGTTGCTACAACCAGACCCGGGTATTCTTTCCCAAATTTTTTTTGTATATCACGTCGATCATCAAGAGTCCTGTACACTTCTGCGCCAAAATGCATGAGTGCGAGACGCTTCGCGTGCCCTTCTCTTGCGATATATATTGCATTTTCAGGATTGAGATGCGGCCAGCCTGGACTTTCCTGTCCGGGTTTCAATCCACATTCTGTAATGAGAAGATCCGCATTACGGGCAAGCGTGACCGCGTTCCCGCAGACACCCGTATCGGTGCAGTAGGCGATTACCTTGCCGTCAATATTCAGCCGGTACCCATAGCAGGGTGCCGGGTGTACGAGCGGGAGGCACTCAACCGGGAACGGGATGGTATGTTTTCCCGCTTCAAGTTCCGCAATACTGACAGGATACGGAAGTTGTGCGAACGGGACCGTAAAAGGCTCTGCAACAAACGTATTCAGGATGGCGGCAGTTCCCACCTGCCCGAAGATCTTCAAACCCTTCGGGAATCTGAATTTGACCAGCGTGTGGAGTCCCGTAATATGGTCGATATGAAAATGGCTGATGAACAGGTATGCCGGCTTATCCTGGGTTATGTAGTGATCTGCTTTTGCGATACCATTACCGGCATCAAGGATGATGTCATACTCTTCTGCCTGGATCAGGACCGAGCAGGTATTCCCGGTCACCGTATCATACCAGCCGTTCGTCCCCAGGAACGTGACCTTCATGATTACCGGGTTGTCTTTTTCAGGTGAAAAATGTTCAGATACGGGGTTTCCTCATTTCAACCTCCCCTTCTCCGGAAAGCCGTTATATGATTTTGAACAGAGAATATACGATTATGAAACAAACAGGCGTTATTCCAATTATTGCAGTGCTGCTCCTCTGCGGTTGCGTTTTACCTGCCGGAGCAGTCATGCTGGAGGTAACAGTTAAAGGACCGGTAGCAACCATCAACCAGGATAAGAATACCCTGACGGTTGACCACCCGCTCCAGTATGGATGTAATTACCCGGTAAACGAAGCACCGGTCTGTTCCTATACGCCTACCAACAAGACCGGACTCACCGGCACAATACCGGACGCAGCTGCATTCACCGTCTTTAAAAACGGCGATCCAATTGTCGCGACCAGCTCTGGCGGGCCAGGAGAAACGTGGATTACGCTTGCAAAGTTATATGGCTCACGCCCAAACGAGGAGCTGGTAACCGATATAATTGGCGATATACGCACAATCCCGACCCCGCTCATCGGCAATTACGCTCTGGATGCAACAACCGTCCCGGACTGTTCGGCATGTACTGGCACCCTATGCACGGCCAGGTCAGCCATCATCATGGTAAAGAGCGATGGATACGGAGTCCTGGCACGGACACTCATGCCAGGGGAATCGTTGACCTATAATGGAAGGAACGACGGCTCGGGTGTGACCGTTAGATTCATCAAAGGACAGGCATCATCCACATCCTGTCCGGGGCAAGCTGGTAGCACCGGGCCTCAGGCAATTTCTGTGTACATCGTCAAAGCAGTGCCACCAATCAGTGCAGCCCAGACAAATATCCGGACAGCAACAACAACCCGGCCTGACGAAGCGCTGACACCGCAGCAATCATTGCCAGCGACATTTCGGCCACCTTCCCCTAACCCGGCAACAACATCCAGGGCAGGCATGATGCCCCTTGCGGTGATCGGGGCGATAGGGTTAGCAGTGTTCGTTCTTATGATGAAACGGAAATAATTCTTGGTGATTATCAATAATCCGCCCCCAAATGAGGTGACAACTACACCATTTGGCATGAACGCCCCCCCCCCTTTGCGTCACCAGTCCCCCGAGGGGGACGGGGCGCATTTGCGATATCACCTGAACAGGTAACACAGCACTATCGCAAAGGGGGGGTGCCCGAGCGGTGGGGGCGGAGCCCCCAAGAGAGAATTTCTCGTGCGATTAATCTTTTGACTTCAATTGACTGGGTTTTTACCTTTCGTGTTTTCTATTTAGGGGCTGATATTTTTCAATCACCTAAAAAAATTGAAAAGAGCCTATTCCCCGGGCTTTTTAAATGCTGCAACCTTCTAAATAGATCCGCTTTAAAATCCCAATGCATACAAAGTGGTGTCTGTATGGTTCGTGTTGGTGTCCATGTTTCAATTGCAGGTTCACTGGATCTTGCTGTCGATCGCGCACAAGAAACCGGGTGTGACGTGTTCCAGATGTTCTCCCGCAACCCCCGGGGCTGGGGATACAAACCCTTGTCGGACCATGATTGCGATACTTACCGGGAGAAGATCCGGGCCTCCGGAATAATTCCCGTTGACCATATGCCCTATCTTCCGAACCTGGCCTCCCCAAAGCCAGATATTTACGAAAAAACCATCGCAGCCCTCACTGCTGAACTTGACCGGTGTGGTCGGCTGGGTATCCCGTATCTCATTACCCACCTCGGACATCACCTTGGTGACGGGATTGCCGGAGGAAGGGCCCGGGTCATCACCGCGATTAATACGGCTCTTGGTGAATCTGACTCTACGGTGATGCTGCTCCTTGAGAATACGGCAGGAGAGAAGAACAGTGTCGGCAGCAGTTTCGAGCATATCCGCGGAATCATGGATGGGATTGAAAATCACTCCCGGACTGGTGTCTGTTTTGATACCTGTCACGCGTTTGCAGCGGGATATGAGCTGAGGACAGAAACGGGCATAGCAGATACCCTTGCACAGTTCGATGACCACATCGGCATCCGAAATCTCAAAATCATCCACCTGAATGATACGAAAGGTGACCGGGGAAGCGGGCTTGACCGGCACGAGCACATAGGAATGGGATTCATCGGTGAAAACGGGTTCCGGAACATTCTTCACCATCCTGTCCTTTCAGCCCTCCCGCTCATTTGTGAAACCCCGGTAGATGAACGGCGGGATGATGTGGGCAATATTGCAAAAGTGCGTGAGCTTGCAGGATAATGTATCCGGGATATGCTACTATCTCCGTGAGTGAGTTGACCAGTCCAAATAAAAAAGCCCCCCCTGTCCTAAACGGATTCGGGGTCGGGAGAAACGGACATGAATCTGTCACGCTCACACCGGATTCATAAAAATCGCCAAAATACGGGGGACTCCCGCCTCATGGCCTCACATGGCGGGCAGGGAGATTTTTGAATAGGTATTGATCCGCCAGGGGGTCGTCCCTTCGGGGGCAGCGGCATTCATCGCACCCGATGAATAGAGTGCTAACAATTTCTGTATCAAAACCGGATACTATGATTTTCAGGGGAAATCCTCAATTATAAGCATACACTCAAGGGGCTTTCACCTCCACCGCTGTGGCTCCCCCGATGCGATAATCCCTGAACAGGTGCTACGTCATCCTCGCCAAGCGCAGGGGTGGTATGGGGGGACAGGCCTTTCCCCTTCGTCATCGTATTGGCAACCTGAATTTCATATCAAAGGAAAAGGAATTTTCATGAAAGACCCGCGGTTATTCATAATGTTTGCCTGAGTTCGTGACTCATGTGCGGTTCTCCAGAGCCAATTTTTTAATAAAAAATGTTTATTCTTTTCCCGTGCGCTTATTATCCTCTACACACAATAGATCTGGCAGTGAAGGCAATATTTGACGGCACCGTAGTTCGTATGGGGAAAGAGGGGAGGGTACTCTATGAACAAAGCGGCTATGGACGGCTGGACCAGGATGGAGTGAAACTCACAAACCAGGAGGCCCTCTATCTCCTCCACCGGCAGAAGATCGATGTGCCCGGGTACACGTTCAACACCCTGTTTTCCAGGTTTGCCGATCAACCTGATTTCCTGCGAAGTTTTCTGGTGTATCGGGATATGCGGGAGCGGGGATATGTTGTGCAGGCCGGACCGCACGATTTCCGGGTGTTCAAACGCGGTGAAAAACCCGGTACGGGAGAGTCCCTCTATCTTGTCCGGGTCCTTTCCGAACGCGATCCGATCCGGTTTGTAAAACTCATTGAAGAGGTTGTTGCCTCAAGAAACATGCGCAAGCAATATGTACTCGCTGTTGTCGATGACGAGGAAGAGCTGACCTATTACGAGATTAAACTCCAGAAACTGGCTGAACCCGGAAATTATCTGCCAGAGGTATCCTCTCAGGAAGCATTCCTGGTGGGAAAATCCGCAATGGTGATGGTGCCGGCCCATTCAGATCTCGAAAAGTCAGGATTTGGTAAACGGCTTGACGCTGAACGTCTGATGCTCGCTCCTGTTGAACTGCTGTACCTGATGGGGATAGGAAAAATTGTCCTCAAAAGCGGGAATAACCTTGTCATGACCGGGGAGTATTTTGCACTTGCCCGTGAGACTGACGAAGAACTTGCCGAGAAAGATAAGGTATATACTGAACTCAGGGGGCACAATTTCATTCCGCGGACGGGCTACAAGTTCGGTCATCATTTCCGGGTCTATTGCGGGAAAAATGTTCATTCAGACCTGCTGGTTCACGCAGTTGAAAAAGAGGCGGCTCTGCCTATGAGCGTGATCTCACGATCAGTCAGGATGGCACATAGTGTCAAAAAGAAGATGTTGTTTGGCGCTGTACATACTACCGGAATTCAGTTCGTCGAATTTGCACGAATCAAACTATGAGCGTTCACCATGCAGGAACCCCAGATTAATCCCTGGTCAAGCAACCAGACCGTTGATGTT
>DATMWO010000110.1:0-2014 GCA_035562475.1 Methanoregula sp. | reverse complement strand
GTCTGGTGAGATAAACCTCAATTCCAGAGATTGCATCATGTTCTGCAGGGTTGCACCGACGGTATTTGAAGATGGGCGTAAAGGTGTATCCGTGATTCTTGAGGATATCACCCACCCAAAACGAACGGAGATGGCTTTACTCGAGAGTGAAGCGAAGCTACGCTCAATCACCGACAATTCCCCGGATATGATACTCCTCGTCAATCCAAAACGGGAGATCATTTTTATCAGCAGAACACACGAACTGAATTCTGACCAGGTTAATGGAAGACCAATATTTGATTTTATACCGAGAGAATTTCATCCTGCAGCCACTGAATGTTTCGAACGCGTCTTCAAAACTGGAAAAACGGCAACATATGGCACAGAATATCACTTCGCAGATGGGACAACGTCATATTTCGAATCAACGGTTGGGCCGGTCTTTCAGGATGGGGGAATTTCGGCGTTGGTAATCAACGCCCGTAACATTACCGATCGAAAGAAGTCGGATGATGCCTTGCGGGAAAGCGAAGAACGATACCGCCAGCTTGTGGAAATATCTCCTGACGCAGTCATCATTCACCAGGAAGGAAAAATCATCTACATAAATCCTGCCACTCAGAGAATGCTGGGTGTTAAAGATGCCAATGAAATACTCGGAAGAAATGTTCTTGATATAATCCATCCGGACTACCGCGATGCTGTCCGGAATAATATCGAAAAAGACCTTGGCGGGAAGATAACCCCGCCGATTGAATTGCAGTTACTCCGCGTTGACGGCAGTTCAGTTATTGTTGAAGGTCGTGGTATAAAAACAACGATCCATGGGAAACCTGCGATCCAGGTTGCGATACGGGATATAACCGAGCGTAAACGTGTCGAACTGGAATTACGTGAAAATGAGAGGAGGCTCCAGCTCCTCCTTGACAGTACTGACGATTTAATCTTTATGCAGGACCCTGAAGGACGATACGTGTATTTTAATGCAACCGAACGGTTTGGGGTATCCCGGAATTATATGCTTGGTTCGACACCCCATGAACTCATTGACAAGACAACTGCCGACAGGATAGCAGAACGGGTGAAGCAGGTGGTAAAAACCGGTCAGCGTATCAGGGAGGAAACTCAACTCACCTGGAATGGTGAGACCCTCTGGTTCAGTGACAGTTTATCCCCGGTCAGGGATAATAACGGCACCATAACAGGGGTTGTAACGATCTCTCATAACATCACTGAACGCAAACGGGCTGAAATGGCATTACGCGAGAGTGAACAGACATACCTGCGGCTCCTTGAGCAGTCCTTTGATGCAATCGCGATCCACAAAGACAAAAAAATTGCTTTTTTAAACGAGAGAGCCGCAAAAATCCTGGGTGCCGGCAAACCCGAAGATCTCATCGGAAGATCCATTTTTCAGTTCATCCATCCGGATTCCCGAAAGGATCTGGAAGACCGTATACGGCAGATAAATACTGAGCCCGATAAACCTGCTCCCATCATGAGAGAAAAATTTTTCCGGATGGACGGGACCGTGACCACCGTTGACGTCATAGCAATACGGTTCAATGATAACGGTGTTCCTGCAATAAAGGTAGCATTCCGGGAAGTCTGAACTTATTAAGCAGGATGACGAATACCGTCGCGATGTCTGCCAGTCTCTGATACTTCCCCGAATGCGGAGACTCATGATCCTTCGGGAGAACCTTTCAGGAAGAAAAGAGCGGCCGACCTGTTCCATCTGTGTCGCATCCGGTTAAGAAAAATGCCGCCACTGTTGTCAAGCAACAATTCGGCACACTTTACGACAGAAATGTGCCGGTTTGCCCCCTCCGGGTATAGGTTTTTCCTCGCCGTTATGCAGTTACAAGGGAAATGACGTGCCGGAAGGAAACGGGCAGTCCCGGCTCATGACCCGCGTTGAGGTGCGCCTTTTTGTAAGAGGTCGCGAAGAATCCTCCGGATATGCCCTATGTTGATGGTCCTTGTCGTGAGCAGGCAGAGGTAATTGTCCTGGTAGGGCGCTATGATCATG
>DATMWO010000109.1:0-2149 GCA_035562475.1 Methanoregula sp. | reverse complement strand
GAAATCACGTCAAATATCAATACCATAGGAGCGATTGACTTGATTCGCATCAAAGACCACAAACAGGGTTACTTATTGGACCCATGGGACTATGTCGGTCCAAAACGACGGCGCAGGATGGAAGAATCATGGGCCGGTTTTTTCCGGCGAGAGATTCTCGATAAACTGCCCGTCGATAAACTTGCCTCGGTGTTTACATCCGATTTCGGCAGACCATCGAAAGAGCTGCACACTATTTTGGGTGTGCTGTTTCTTCAGCAGATGCACGATCTGACGGATGAGGAAACCGTCGATCAGGCAGCCTTTAATCTGCAGTGGCATTATGCCCTGAACATATCCGAAGAATCCGACGAAGCTAAATACATCAGTGCCAAAACTCTCTGGAGCATGCGCAAAGCAGTCACGGATCTTAAGCTGGATACAGAGATGTTTTCTCAATTAACCGATGTCATTGCAAAACTCTTTAAGGTTGATATGACCAAACAGCGGTTAGATTCAGTGCACATCATGTCCAACATGCGGCATCTTGGACGCATTGGCATTTTCACGCGCAGCATCCATAAATTTCTCGTCAACCTCAAACGGCAACTCCCCGCGTGCTTTGCTGATCTGGAGAAAGAGCAAGAAGAACTCATCAATCGCTATTTTACCGAAAGGGCACTGGGGTGCTTCTCAATGGTGAAGCCCGCTGAATCTGAAAAAACGCTCGCCATGGTCAGCCAGAATCTTTACCTTTTAGTGGAACGTTTCCACAACAGCGAGGAGGTTGTTTCTCTCCACAGCTATCAGTTGATGTGCCGGGTGCTGAAAGAGCAGTGCACTCTCAGCGATGAAGAATCTCTCGGCGCCATCGCGATACCCAAACCCAACAAGGAAGTGGGTGGCGCCTCTCTGCAGAACCCATCCGATCCCGATGCCGGCTACAGCAACCCCAAAGGCCAAGGCTATCAGGCCCAGATTATGGAGACCTACTGCGACTCTGAAGATTCTGAGATCAAAGAAAAGACTCTCAACCTCATCACCCATGTTGAGCTTGAGAAGGCCAGCAATCATGATTCACATGCGTTGATGCCTGCATTGGAGGATACTAGAGAGCGCGGTTGCGCACCTCAACAACTTCTGGCTGATTCGCTCTACGGCAGTTATGAGAATGAGCAAAAGGCAAATACTGCCGGCACAGAACTTATCTCTCCCGTTATGAAAGGCATGGGGATCAAAGGCAGGCTTCAGCTGCACGACTTCAGGTTTTCACCCGACGGCAAAATGATTTCCTGTCCGGCGGGACAAACACCATTAAAGATCATCAAGCAAGTAAAGAAGCGTTACAGCATTGCCTTTTCATCCGAGCAGTGTCGTGCGTGTCCCCATCAAGATATCTGTCCGGTCAAGCCCGGCAGCAAGCATCACTACCTGCGTTGCAGTGAGAAAGCCCTGCGCTTGGCTCCCCGGCGGATTCTGGAACAGACTCCGGAGTTCCATGAAAAGTATCGTTGGCGTGCAGGCATTGAATCGACCTTCTCAAGTATGGATCGACTAACCGGCATCAAGCACCTGCGCGTCAGAGGGCACGCCGCTGTGCGCTTCTGCGTCTTCATGAAAGCCTTGGCCGTCAATCTTCTGCGGGCAGTGCGGGTGAGCGACTCTCTCATGGGGCCGCATCCATTGACGGAAGATCTTCAAATGCGTCTTCGTCGGCTATTTTTTGTTTTCAAAGAGCGGTATATGACAAAGTTTAAAAATATCTGCGCCCACAGCCGGTGTCACAATCGCTGGGCGATTAATTTTTAGTGCGACTTTTTACGAGACCGTCACAGGTGAAACGTGAATTACGGTAACCATTATATTGTGAAGGAAGATGCTCTTGACATACAAGCGCAATATCACTTATCCTTTCTTTATAAAAAAGAGAGTTTTTATCAATTCAATTTACAAATAAAAAGGAGGATAATGTGATGACTTCAAAGAAAGCAATAGCGTTTCTCACAGGATTGATCCTTGTACTATCAGTATCCGCCACCGCCCTCGCTGCAGACGAGTTGTACGGGGCATGGCGGCTGGTCAGCTACAAGAGAACGCTCGTGACAACGGGTGAAACGACGGATGTGTTTGGTAAGTCGCCAAAGGGGTCAATCACCTTTGGCAGGGATGG
>DATMWO010000108.1:0-2112 GCA_035562475.1 Methanoregula sp. | reverse complement strand
CCTCAGGATCGATCTCCACAACCTTGAAGGCAACGATCTGAGGCTGTATAAATGGCATGCCCAGCATAATCGGCACTGAATCATTCTTCGCAACCGGGAAATCGATCAATCCGTTAACCACATGCGGATTGTTTGCGATCGGTATCTTTTTCGGGAGGTCTTCCGGAGGAGCCAGGACAACCCGCTTTGCTTCCACTTCATCAGCAATTTTTACAACCTTGACCGAATCACCGATGCTCACCCCGGCATTGAGCCGTGTAAAATTATCAATCCGTATCTTGCGCTGGTTCCAATCCTCAACAAGCGCCCGCCAGACTTTGGCAACAGTCCGGCGTTTCCCTTCAATCGCCACAAGATCCCCTGGTGAGATCTTGAGGAGTAACATCGTCTCGGGATCGAGCCGGGCTTTTCCGCCACCCTGATCGCCGGGATATGCAGAATCCACCCTCAATTGAACTTCAGGCATTACCTTAAAGGTCATATACGCAGGGATTTATAAGTACTGTAAATGCGAGTCCTTGTTTTTGATCCGTTCCACGGCGCCGCGGGCGATATGATAATCGGTGCACTACTTGATTGTGGGGCGGATAAAAATTGTGTCATGAGAGCGATGCATTCCCTAATCGCGGAGCCGGGCATAACTGAAGTGACCCGGGCCGGTATCCGGGCAGTGAAAGTAGATACACACGCCACCCCCATTCATCGAACACTATCTGAAGTGATGAGACGACTCGATACTGCAGAAGCGGATGTCCCTCCTGAAGCACTCGCAATGGCTAAACGGGTTTTTAAACGTATCAACGATGCTGAGAAACGGGTTCATGGAAATCACGTTCATTTTCATGAAGTGGGAGCAGATGACGCTATCGCTGATGTAATCGGTGCTTGTACTGCCCTTCACTCCCTTTGTGTTGATGGTGTTACCGTCATGCCAATCACACTTGGTCGGGGGACATCAACGAGTTCCCACGGCGCATTCCCGATACCAGCACCCGCAACTGCCGAAATTCTCAAAAGTTCGGGACTTTTTACCCGGCAGGGAAATGACGAGGGGGAGCTCTGCACTCCCACCGGTGCCGCGCTCCTTGCAGAGTTTTTAACGATGGCCCCAACAGAGCTCGGATTATATACCATACACACAATTGGATACGGTGCCGGTACAGGGAATCCAGAGGGCACACCCAACGTAATACGGGCAATGGTTATCGAAACAAAGGGTTATTGCGACACACTTGCTCAGGACACTGTTGATATCCTCGAGACAAATATTGATGATGTCAGCGGTGAGGTAATCGCCCACGCAATTATCCAGTTTTTAAAAACCGGTGCACGGGACGCGAGTGCAATACCGATTATTATGAAAAAGGGGAGACCCGGCTTCCTCATCCAGGTAATCTGTACCAGCGAAAAGAGCGGGGAACTCGCTGAACTGATGGCACGGGAACTGGGAACGCTTGGCATACGCTGTATACCCGCGGTTCACCGGTTCATTGCCGAGCGGACCATTGAACACGTTGATGTCGAAATTGCGGAAAAACATCGTACCATGGCAGTCAAGTTCGGGTGGATGCATGGTGAGATCTATTCACTTAAGGCAGAATTTGATCAGGCGCGGGACTGGGCGACGGAGCTTGGTATCCCGGTCAGCGAAGTCTTGCGTGCTGTTGAACATGCCGGCTGGAAATCTGTTAAGAAAAATCGTTCTGCACCAGGTGACCAATGAAAACGGACCGCTGGAGCAGTGGGAATACCGCGCTGGACCGGATGCTTGGTGGCGGGCTTGAAGTGCGGACAATTACCCAGTTCTATGGAGAACCGGCGAGTGGCAAGAGTACGTTATGCATGATCGCTGCGGTTACCTGCCTTCGGGCCGGACAGACCGTTGTGTTCATAGATTCTGAGGGTTTTTCCATTGAGCGGTTCCGGCAGATTGCCGGGGAGGATACGGAAAAAATTGCCGACCGGCTCTTCCTGTTCGAACCCATCGACTTCGAGCACCAGGGTGCCATGATTGCCGAAGCCGAGATGGTTCTCAAGACCCACAAACCGGGTTTGCTGGTTATGGATTCCGCGACTGCCTTATACCGTACCGATCTTGAGAAGGGCAGGGAC
>DATMWO010000107.1:0-2816 GCA_035562475.1 Methanoregula sp. | reverse complement strand
GCAGGTTTGTATCACTCTGTCAGCCTGTGCAACAACACTTGCAAGAAAAAAACCCCGGGACCAGTGCAGAACGGGAGCCTGGATCTCTCTCCAGCCGGTGCGTTCGAGTTCGTCGAGGACAACTGTCGAAAATCCCCGATCCTCTGCCAGTGCAATAACCCCCCTTGTTTCCAGCACGTCGCGGGTATTCCCCATCCCGCTGCGTTCGGCAAGAGTGAGCTTTTTAGGTTTTTCTGCAAGGATTGCTGAACAGAGAGCATCCAGTACGTCGATATGAGTGGATGCAGGTGGAGGATCTGCACTATTGTAATTTGCCTTGAGAGCGATCTCAGAACCCGAAAAAACCGACATGTCAAAGTCCTTCAGAACACGCTGCACTCCTATGATGCGATCCGATGCACCGGCAATGAATATCTCAGAATTCTCCCCCATCGGTATCCCCACGTATCGTTATCCTTTATCATGATATGAAATCTTGCACCCTGCTACCTGCCTTTAAAAACAGCACCCTGTTGGAAAGAGCCGTGATACTGAATGTGCCCGATCACGAATCCCAATTCTCTTCCTTTTTTAACCTGGAAACCGCAGTCTGACAGTAACCGGGATCGATCTCGATGCCGATACCTTTCCGGTTGCAGTGCGATGCAGCAACAAGCGTTGAACCACTTCCCATAAACGGGTCAAGCACGGTATCTCCGATAAATGAGAATAGTTTTATGCAACGCAGCGGCAGTTCAACGGGAAATGGTGCGGGATGACCGGTTTTCTTCTTCCTTTCTCCGTTAAATGTCCACAACCCGTTCGTCCACTCCATAAACTCATTCCGGGAAATGTCGGACTCTTTTGACCCGCTTGTTTTCTTCCACGATTTTTTGTAGAGTAGTACTATGAGTTCCACCGGTGCAATTATGTACGGTGCCGAGGCACTCGTCCAGGATCCCCATGCCGTCCGGCGCGAGATATTTCCCTCGTTCCAAACAATTGTCGAATGATACGAAAATCCAATCTTTTTTGCAATGGTTGTGAGATCCGCACCGACACTCTGCTGCCCACCCTTGTTCTTGTCCAGCGGGATGTTAAGGCAAAACCGCCCGTCATCTTTAAGCCAGGTGAAGCAGCGTTTCATCCAGCGCCGGGAAAAATCACGGTACTCCTTATAGGTAAGACGGTCATCATGGGTGGTGTACTGGATGTCCACATTGTATGGAGGGGATGTTATGAGTAAATCAATACTTCCGGCCGCAATTTTTTTTGTCGTGAAAATATCTTCGTTGATTATGCGGATTTGCCCGTTTTCAAAAAAAAAGCCTTTTTCCATACTGCACCTTTGTATACAGCTTCGTTATTCTTTGCTAAAGCATTACGGTTGCAGAAAAAAGCAGACCGTCAGGAAGATACGGCTCAGCGATACAATAACATAAAGTTTCCTTTAAAGGAACTGAAATTTTGTTGCAGGACGGATGAACAAGAAGAAAACCCTTTTTTGTATTATTTCCCTATTTTACCCGACTTGGTATTTGCAAAATATGGAAAAATGGGAGGTTATTGTGTCAAAGCGTACTGTCTGCCGCTTTCAGCTGTGCCTGCAGATCCATCTGGTATCCTACGACTGTGGTTCGGAATTGCTGTTTAAGCAGTCTCAACCCGCTGTTTAATGATAATAATCTCCCGTCCTTGTTCTGGAGAAGGGCATTTTCCAGCTCAGCATGTTGCGCATCAATCTGCGATGAAAGAGTTTTAGGATAAGTAACATCCATACCATGAAGGCTGAGGTCATCGAGAATCGCAGTGCGCCGTTCAGAACTCTGGTTGAAAACCATGAACCGTGTGTTCTGACTGGCGAGCCACGATGAGTACTTTAAGGAATTGAATGAAACCTCAACCGGATGCAGTGAAGCTTCAACGCTCGATTGCATCTCACTGGTACTACCATTAAACATCGCCATCTGAACGTTGGTCTCATCCACAAACAATATGCTCTGGTACCGCATTTCCTCGCGGGCTTCAGTGACCTCCTCAACAGTGCGCATCACGGGAACGGCGAAGGCAGCCGTGAGGTAATCTTCCTGAATCTGTTGCAGGCCAGCTGTTCCGGTGCCCCCGCTTATTTTGTCAATGTAAGTAATCACACCATCCATCCGGGCCTGCTGGGTCTTTCCAACATAGGCAACATGCATCTTGAGGGGCGACAGGAGTTCAGCACTGTCCTGGTTGAGATAATTCTGGCTGCGGGACTGTCCTGGGCTTTCGGTTACTGCCCCAACCATCGGAACAAAAAGTACACTTAGGAAAAGAAGAATCAACCCCTTCCAGAGAATTTCCGAACTGTTCATGAGCTGTGTCCTCCGGCAAAACATACAATTTCTTGTTGATGGTTCTCTGATTTTACTGAGGGGATATCGTGGTAAAATATTACGAGGATGCATAAAGTTATTTTTTATCCCATCAGAATGCATCGATTGAACTATCCGGTTCATCCATCTCCGCGGCAATCGGTGCTCGCGTTTTATGATGGCAATCCTTTTGTTCTGAATACTTCACACAGATCCGGTGCGGAAACGCTTTTTGCAATTGTGCAGGTGCAATATGAAGAGCACGCATTGCATACCGATGCAACAGAGTTCAGTAATTCCTCACTGTACAGTACTGCTGAAATGCGGTACGCCTCTTTGCCGTCACCACACATACGTGGACCCCTGGTTTTTTCGAACCACAAAAATACTCATGATCATTGCTATCACACTATTCCGATAAATGTTCATTATTTCTTAATAGTTAATAAACATATTTATTTTAAAAAAAGCTCATTCTTATTC
>DATMWO010000106.1:0-5603 GCA_035562475.1 Methanoregula sp. | reverse complement strand
CCGAGGCGGACCTGTTGTTTTTGCTGCGACAGAATGCTGTACGAATGATTGGGATTGAGCCTTACAACAAGAAGACGGACAGAATTGGTTCCGATGTCAATAAATGATACCACACGGCCGTTTGGACCGGGTATCTTGTTTGTCAACGGATCACCAGCTTCCGTTCAAAAACCCGGTTAAAGAGTTCACCTTTCAGAAGAGCGTGTTCTTTTTCTGCTGTTATGTCGCGGTGTGCAGAAATTTCAAGAATTATTTCATGCGGGTTTATAGTACAGTGAATGGATTCTGATGATCCAAGGTGGAGATAATCCAGACCATCGGCAACCCGAAGGAAAGCAGCAAGCATTAAAACATTATTGCGATCATCAGACGAAAGGAGGGAAAAAAATCCCTCTGATTCAAAACGGATTTTTCCCCGGTGGGCTTTTGCAACAAGGCCGATAATTCCCCGATCAATAATGTCCAGAGGAAGAGTCTCATGAGACAGTATCATCTCTGCACCGCGTCCGGAATGCCCTTTTTGTCCGAATTTCCACCCAATATCATGCAACTGACCTGCACACTCAAGGAAGAACCGCTCACGTGCCCCCATCCGGTGCAGTGGTTCAAGATCGTCAAACAGCATAAGGGCAAGATCAGTTACTTTATGAGTATGTACTAATCCTTCAGGATAGAGTGCGGCAAGATTGGATACTGCAAGTCTGATATCGTTTTCATGATAAACACCCGAAAACCGGTAGGTAAGTTTCCTTTCGGAGTCCAGATTTTTTCGGAGTTCATCCCAGAGCCGGAAACGCCGGAGTGAGTCCCATAACCGTACAAATCGCTGGTAAAGTATCTTACGTTCTTTCTCCCGTTCAGCCAGGAAATGTTTGTACTTGGTTACTTTACTCACCCGCATATTTTTTCGCCCGGGAGTTGCCTGAGAGGTTAACCGTTCCTTTACCAGCATGACCATCACCTGATCGATCCAGACATCACAATCATGCAAATCTCCCAGTATTTCCTGTATCTTTTTTACACGGGAGAGAGGTTTTTTGAGACCCCGCCTGTAAAGCGGACCGTAAACCTCTATGGTATACCTGAGTTTTTTTGCTGCAATTCGTATTGCATGGTGTTCTGCAATGGCATCCGGATTATGAACCCATCCTTCATACGAGAGCAGTTTGGTAAGGCGTATTGCGATGCGGGAAGCAGCTACCGGTGCGATTCCATACGGGGATGGTTTCTTCCTGGTTCGTGTCGCCCGTATTTCCATATCATGAAAAAAAACCCGCATCTCATCAATTACACCACTGTTCTCCAGTTTTTCAAGTGACGAGACTACAACTGTCTGGAGTTGCAAGCGTTTTTTCTGCAATCCTGAGAGAAGAATTGTCTCCACATCTGCGTTCAAATGGATTGGCACGGTGATATCAGGTTTATTTGCGTGCATACTGGCCTGTCTCTTTTTGGTGAGTTTTGTTAAAAATGCAATTTGGACATCAGTATCACGGGCTTCTCCCAGTGCCCGGGTAACCTTTCGTATCTCCTCTATCCATTGCTGGTATTTTTTTTCAGGAAAGCATGAAGCAAAGAGTGGAAGTGCAGCGCGTAACCGGCGGGATGCAACCCTCATACGGTGGATATGTTCGATGTCCTGAGCAGTTCTGACTCCGTCAATCTCTTTAGAAAATGCATCGAGAAGGGGGAGAATCCGTTGAACACCGAAAATACATTCCGCTTTTAAGGGATCCGGTTCCTTAATTACCGTCATTATACCAGCTTCCCCTATGATCGACCAGCCATGATTGTGCATTCAGAGCTGGCATAGCCTCGGAAGGTTTTCGACGTTCGTAAGAACCATCACTTTTTAAAAGGCGACTTTTGATGGTGTCATGTAATTGTACAGGAAGAATCGTTGAAATGATTGCATTTCGGTTTTTAATATTCTCAATAGGGAAAAGGATTTCCACTCTGCGGTCAAGGTTCCGTGGCATCAGATCGGCACTTCCTAAAAATACCTCTTCATTGCCACCATTATGGAAATAATAAATACGGGCATGTTCAAGGAACCGCCCGACAATGGAAGTGACCGTGATATTCTCGCTCACACCGGTAATTCCCGGTCGCAGGCAACAGATTCCCCGAACCTGCAGATCTATTTTTACACCTGCCTGTGATGCTCGGTATAGTGCAGCAATGCAAAGGGGATCAATCAGTGCATTCATCTTGAAAATAATGTGGCCATCTCCCTGCTCCTGATGATGGGCAATTTCCCGATCTATCCTGTCAATAATCTCATTGCGTAAGGTAACCGGAGCAACCAGCAGTTTCTGGTAATTCGTAATCCGTGCATACCCGGTGAGCAGATTGAATACGTTTGCAACATCCTCTCCCTTTTTTTTATCACAGGTGAAAAGGCCAAAATCTGTATAAATTCTGCTCGTGGTGGCGTTATAATTACCGGTGCCCAGATGCAGATAACGTCGTATCCCCTCTTTCTCACGACGAATCACCATACAAAGTTTTGCGTGAACTTTGAGACCTACCACACCATAGACAACATGGACACCTTCATTTTCAAGTGCACGTGCCCACCCGATGTTATTCTCTTCATCAAACCTGGCTTTCAGTTCGATTAATGCGGCAACATCTTTTCCGTTCTCGCGGGCTTCCAGAAGTGCATTCACGATAGGGGACTTTGAGCCGACACGGTATAGGGTCATCTTGATGGCAAGAACGTCCGGATCATATGCAGCCTGGCGCAGGAAATTTACTACGGGAGAAAAACTATCGTAAGGGTGAAATAAAAGAATGTCATGATGGCGGATTGCAGAAAAGATGTCAGTTCCTTCAACCAGATCTGATGGGAGGGTAGGCTGGAAAGGTATGTCTTTCAGATCCGGTCGGTCAAGAGAGAGAAGCTGCATAAGATCAGCCATCCCAATGGGATGACCGACCCGGTAGAGCATATTGGGAGTCACCCCCAGTTTCTTTTCAAGCATATGGCAGATCCCGTCATGCATGGAACACTCAAGCTCGATACGTACCGGTTTCCCCCGTGCACGCTGCTCCATGACCTCTTCAACGGTCGTAAGAAGGTCAGAGGCATCATCAACCTCAATATCGATATCAGCATCGCGGGTAATCCTGAATGGAGAAGATGCAATAACTTCCATTCCCGGGAAAAGCTTGTCGAGATTTGCTGAGATGAGATCTTCAAGGTAAACATAATGCACAGACGCGTCACCCCCAAATTCCCCGCTGTTTTCAGGGGGAATTTTTATGAGTCGTGAAAACAGGTTTGTCGGCACTTTAACCCTTGCAAAAAAATCCTTGTTGTTCTGGTTCCGTACAACTATTGCAAGGTTAAGTGAACGGTTTGAAATAAAGGGAAACGGATGGGCGCTGTCAAAGACAAGAGGTGTAAGGACAGGAAAAATCTCATCAATAAAGTATTTACGCATCTGTTCTTTTTGCTGGTCTGGAAGATCTGTATACAGATGAATATATATCCCTGCGGTTGCAAGTTTCGGTAAAATATCCTTGTGCCAGGTATCATACAGCGTTGAAAGATCAGGAAGAAGCATCTGCCGGATTGCCTCCAGCTGCTGTACAGGCGTCATCCCATCCGGAGGAGATTTCAGGACACCTTTTTCCAGCTGGCGCTGGAGACCCGAAACCCGGACCATGAAGTATTCATCCAGGTTGTTGGCAAATATCGCCAGGAACTTCACCCGTTCAAGCAACGGATGGCTTTCATCCCTCGCCTCATCCAGAACGTGCCGGTTGAACCGGGTCCAGCTTACTTCACGGTTAATATACAGTGTTGAATTTTCCAGATCAATTTGTTCATTATCCATGAATGGTCCTCAAGGCGATATCGGCAAAGATCCCGGTTGAAGGAAATAAACTGATATCTTCAGGTAAATATTATACTTCCTCTGTTGGGTTTATATTTAGATATTTTGCCCTCGTTCACAGACGAAAAAAGAAAAATTTCGGTTAAGTCTGGAGTTATCCGTTGAAATTATGGAATTTGTGGCAGTGTTCAATAAACTCCTGTTTTCGGTGCTCGCTTGAATTTACCGGGGGCCTGAGATACCCGATTTCGGGAGTCTGGAGTGCCGGACAAAAAGGGCAGAGCGCTGCATCCACATCATTGGCTTTTTCCCGGACCGGGCAATAGTAGACCCCAGTGATCAACTGGACAGAGTCGCCCCCAGGAAATGGTGTCCCTGCCGGATGTCCCGGTTCGTTCATTACAAGCATACAAAACCCGGCAAGGAGGTATTTTAAGAGCCGGATTTCAGGCGCATCTCCTCCACTATCCCTCTGGCATTGTTCTGCTGTCATATTCCAGTACATCTTCTGATGTTCAGTGACGGGTTCGCGCATTGTTTTGAAAACAGCCTGTTGTTGTGAAAGGCGTATCCGCTGGTAGGTTCCCAGCAGGTGTTCAGTGATCTTTTTTCCGAGCTGGTCCCGGTATTCCGGTGTTATGTCCTGGATCTTGTTATTAAAATTCTGTTTCATCCGCTGGATTTCAACCGGGGAATGCTGCAGCACGAGGAGCGAAATGCGTTCCCCCAGATCACCTCGGCTTTTTGCCTGTTGTAATTCACGGCATTTCTGATCAATAGTCTGTTGACCGGCAGGGGAACCAGATGGATTATTGAGCGTGCTGGACATAGTATCAGGACATGGTTGTTGTGATACTATGAGGATTGGCATCATATAATTTTGTGGAATCAGGTTCTCTGGTATGTCCGAATGTTTTTATATTCTCCTTCCCTACTCCATACTATGGTGATTTGCCATGAGTGAATGTTTTATTTGTTGAAAACCTGCGCTTTTTAGACACTACATTACGGGACGGGGAACAAACCCCGGGTGTTTCGTTAAACCCGAATCAGAAATGCGAAATTGCAACAAGACTCGCTGATATTGGTATCGATGTTATCGAAGTAGGTTCTGCTGCTGCTTCAGAAGGCGAGCGGGATGCAATAAAGGTCATTTCAGAGGCCGGACTTTCTGCAGAGATTTGTACCTATGTCCGGGCTCTTCAGCAGGATATCGATTTTGCTGCAGATTTTGGTGCAGATTCGGTTCATCTTGTCATACCAGTAAGTGACCTGCATATAGCAAAAAAAATGAGAAAGACCCGTGCTCAGGTCGCAGAGATGGCATATGATTCTATAGAGTATGCGAAGAGCCGGGGGCTCATCGTGGAACTTTCCGGTGAAGATGCCTCACGGGCTGATCAGGTGTTCCTGCAGGGGATTTTCTCTGAAGGTGTTCTCCGAGGAGCAGACCGGCTCTGTTTCTGTGATACGGTCGGACTCCTGACTCCGGAAAAGGTAGCAGACTTTATCCCCCCGCTTGCAGCCATCGCACCGCTCTCCATCCACTGTCATGACGACCTTGGTTTTGCGGTTACCAATACGATGGCAGCACTGAAGTCAGGAGCTTCCTGTGCTCATGTGACCGTTAATGGTCTTGGCGAGCGGGCCGGCAATACACCGCTTGAAGAGGTTGTGATGGCGCTTGAGATCCTCTACAACTATCACACAGGTATCAAAAAAGAGGAGATATACCATCTTTCCACGCTGGTCTCACGT
>DATMWO010000105.1:0-3991 GCA_035562475.1 Methanoregula sp. | reverse complement strand
AAAAGTTCATCTTCAAGAAGGATTGCCCCCAGGAGTAAAGAGGATACATTGGGATCATCGAAACATTTAACTATTTTTCGCTTGATCTCTGCCGCTGCCTGGTCCTCCGGCATGCCATGGGAAACATACAATTCCATGGCTGCAGCGACAATATCATCAGGTGATATTCCTCTATTGAGTAATCGCTGTTCAATTTCAAACATGTGCATAGGTGTTCTGGTGACTGAACTATTATATCGTTGTGGAATTTTTTTATAACCGATATTTTGAAAAAACCGATATCTTCAAACTTATATGAACAGAAAATAAATGAGTTGTTTACCATGGGATTTCTGTCCAAAATACCAGATATTACTTTTAGTAACCCCCTTTATTGTGGTATCCTTGGCAACACGCTCCTCTCCACCGTTCCTGGCGTTTCCGGTGCCGGGGCTACCCCGGAAAAGACCCTCCTGACCCCGGTACTTGACGCAGAGCTGGTTACCTGGGGTGCTATTACGAGCCACCCCGTAAGACCAGACACCCCGACCGGCTGCCCGACTCCTGCATCGATTACCCGGGCGATGATGAACCTGTGTGGTATGCAACCCCTGTTCATCAATGCCGGTCTCCGCTATAAACCAACAGTTCCTTGTCTTGATGTGTATGGTGATGTTGGTGAAGACCCCCGGTTCCGTGATGCGGTTCCCCGTGCACAGGACCTGGTAATGAAGGGAGAATTCATCGGCAGATTCCTCTCAAAAAGCAGTGATCTTCTTGTCCTGGGAGAATGTGTTCCCGGAGGAACCACAACAGCCCTGTGTGTAATGCGGGCACTGGGATATCAGGCATCGGTGAGCAGCAGTTTTGTAAATAATCCGGTAACGATAAAAGAAGAAATCTGCCGGGGAGTACTTGGAAGGATCAAGGCAGATGCAATTACCTCGCCTATCGATATCATCCGATATACCGGTGATCCCATGATGGCGGTGGCTGTTGGCATTGCAAAGTCCTATTCCGGAGAACTCATTCTTGCCGGGGGTACCCAGATGCTCGCGGTAAGTGCTGTCATAAAAGCGGAGGCAGGTCCCCTGCCGTACGTAGTCACAACCTCCTATGTGAGAGACGATCCTTCAGCGAATGTCCAGCAGATTGCTGAACAGATCGGTGTTAACATCATCTATGTGGATCCGGGTTTTGGAGATATCGGCCATTCCGGCCTTGCCCGGTACTGTATCGGTGAAGTGAAGGAAGGGATGGGGGCCGGTGGTGCGATGTGTCTGGCAAATCTCCTTGGGCATTCACCTGACATCATAAGAAAAACAATACTCGCCGCAGTGAATGCCTATTGCTGAACAGGCTTATAGGATTTAAAATACAACATTCCTGTAATGCTTCCCATCTACGTGGTCAATAATTTCGGTCAGTTCAATCACCTTATCCACCGGGCATTACGGGATCTGGATATTGATGTATCCATGATCCCCAATTCAATCCCTCCGGAACAGATTTCAGGTGAATGCAGAGGGATCATTCTCGGAGGGGGACCAACAATAGAACGGGCAGGCAACTCCTTCAGATATATCGATCTCGGGCTGCCGGTACTGGGTATCTGTCTCGGGCTGCATATAATCGCAAAAAAATTCGGCGGTGATGTTCACCAGGGACCACGGGGTGGATATGGCCCGGTTGAGGTAGAAATATGTGAGCATGATGATATTCTTATCGGGTATCCGGAAAAGATCCATGTCTGGGCCTCTCATGCCGATGAGGTCTCAAGGATACCGGCGGGATTTACCTGTCTTGCGTATTCCTCTGTCTGCGGTGCTGAAGCGATTGCCTTTCCCGATAAGCATATTTATGGGCTTCAGTGGCACCCGGAAGTCAGTCACACATTTGAAGGAAAACGCGTTTTCGAAAATTTTGACCGGATCACCCGTGAATGTCTGAGCTAGATCGAACAAAATTACATGAAAGATCCCGGACTCCGGATAAATCCCCGCAACGCACTCTTTTGTGAGATAATGGTGATTACCCAATTACATCGTTTTGACCCGGATACACCCGCTCAGAAATGACTTGAAACCCGCATTTTTGGCAGATTTTTTCAGATTTAATAGCGTATTTCCTTAAAATCCCTGATTATGACGCTATTTTCCACAAGCGTCGACACACTTCCCCGAGAACAAACACGAGATCCTCTGTTTATCCAACGGAGACGCCAATGCATCACGGTGAGAGATCTCTTACAACACCCTCAAAAAAAGCCCGGATTCAACAGTGTCTGACAATTTCCTCATTTCCTGAAATATTGACACACATTGAATATCAGATCGCAGAAGGGCTGAAAAATATCACTATGTTCAATTTTAAATATGAGGAAGCAAGATGGATGATTATGATAAAAAAGGGCTTGACAATTCTTCTGGTTCTTGTGTGCATCTCCCTCTTGTGTGCAGGTCCGGCATCTGCAGCTATCAACACTATCAGACAGGGTAATACTGTATTTATCGGTGAAGAAGGACTCGACATATCTGCAGCTATGGGGCCGGATACCAGCATTGGGTGGTGGGCTTCGGCTGCTGATATCTACACAACTTCGCCGACACAAACAATTGTTCTGACCGGCAGAATCACCAGTTTTACGGTCAGCCCGTCCGAGTTTGGTGGCTATGTTGGAAACTGGTACCGGCTCAACAGTTCCGGAAAAGCAGATGGGGCTGCCTTCCTCGTTGCTGATCCCCAGCTTTCATTTAAAGTTGAAGATAATTCCCTGGATGTTAATGTCGAACTGCTTAAATGGATTCCATCCGGAGACGATATACAGTTCAGGATTGATACAAACCTTGCCCAGATAGCGTCGCAGCGTTCTTCACCCGCTCCCATCACCATAAAAGTGCAGTCACCTGATGGTGCGATCTACTCATCGTTACGTAATGCAGGAGGAATGCCAACCTCAATTGTAGACATTCCCGTTAATACGCGTCCCTTTTATACAGGTTCTATATGGAATATGGGCAATCCTGATGTCTATCCCCCGGGAACCTATACAATCTGGGCTGAAAGCAACATAAATAACATGAAAGATAATTACGAGGTTATTGGCAAAACGGTAAGCACACCCTTCAATCTGCTCAACCAGGGTCAGAACCCGCTGATTACGAAAGCAACGACCATGGCAACTCAGATCACCAGGACACCGACGCAAACATCAGTACCTGCAACAATGCAAACTCTGGTAAGCACAACCGTGGCAACACCTTTGCCTACGGAACCTCCGACAACGTTACCGACAACAGCAGCCACTCAGGTCCCCACACCCGGCCAGACTCAAGCTCCGGGATTTGGACCAGCCCTTGTGATTTCGGCTATCCTTTTCGGACTGGTTGTGTTCCTCAGGAAAGAATAACAACCTTGTTTTTACCCCTTCGCAATCTTTTATTACCTCAGTTTCCCATTCCGGAGTATGAACATTGTAACAACTGTGATAAAATCCCGCCATAGTGTACGGAATTTCAAACCCGATCCCGTGAATGATCTCGTAATTAAAGATGCAATCGAATGTGCGGCTCATGCCCCTACTGCAATGAACCTCCAGCCATGGCTGTTTGGAGTCATTAAAAACAAGGATATGCTCAAAAAGATTGGAGAAACCACAGATCACGGGAAATTCATTGCCGATGCCCCGGTGTGCTTTGCAGTTTTCGGGGAAAAAAAGGAAAAATATTATCTCGAGGACTGTTGTGCAGCCACGGAAAATCTCATCCTTGCTCTCCAGGCATATGGCATCAATTCCTGCTGGGTGGCGGGGGAAAAGAAGCAGTACTCCGAGATAATCCGGTCACTCCTTGGCGTTCCGGAAAAATATACGCTGGTCTCTCTCGTTGCTGCAGGTTGTCCTTCTGAAATGACCATACCAAAGAAGAAGGAAATAAAACATATCCTGTTTTTTGAGGAGTATAAAAAAGAATAATTTTTTGGGTAATGTACCAATCCAGCCTCTGAATTTTTT
>DATMWO010000104.1:0-3495 GCA_035562475.1 Methanoregula sp. | reverse complement strand
TCCTTTTGAATTTGTCATAAATGCAAGGATTTCTCTCTAAAAAATTAAAAGACGAAATCCTTTAATCAGATAATAACAGATTTGTCACCCATGAAGATCGGACGTGAAGACTTCGAGGCGCTCATCAAAGGGGAGAAAACTATCGTCCCGTATATCGAGATGGACCCTCTTGCCGGTTCGTATTCGGTTTTTGGAGTAAAAACAGCAAGCAACCCGAACTATCTCGTGAAAGCCATCTACGAGATGTATGAAGCAAATCTCGATAAAAAACTTGCAGTACAGGCGGTTCGTAAGCTCTTCCACTCCGTTGGTAAAGGTTCGGTAGGACTAAATAACCTGTTAAAAAAGTTTGGTATGGATCTCACACCCGCAGAATTTCTTATGCTGGTTTTCCAGCTCCAGCACCAGCAGGGCTGGGGTGCTCCGTTTGAACTCGTTGAATCCAGCGATACAAGGATTGTTCTTCGGACCAAACACACCTTTGAATCTGACGTTCTTAAAGACTGGAAGATGCCAGTATGTGGTATCCACAGAGGGTGGATTGAGGGAGTCCTGATCGCTGTAACGGGTAAGAACTGGTTCTGCATCGAAACAAAGTGCCATGCAAACGGTGATGACTATTGTGAATTTGTTGCCGATCAACGGGAATCCAGCTGGAGATGGAAGGCAGAGGCTATCGTTAAAGGTGATTCCGCTATAACGGAATATTTTGAGCATAAACCTCTTGAAGGCAGGATCAAACTGATTGATGATCCTGTCGTTATTATGCCACGTTTCATCTTTACCTCCATGATGAATTCATTAAAAAAGACCATGGGTGAGATGCCTGCCGGAGGAGTCAACTATCGTGCCTATATGGATATGGGCAGGGAAAATGTTGAGCACTATAAAAAAATGGGAATAACCAGGCCAAACCTTCTCTCTGATATGGCGTTTGCCTTTTTTTCCCAGATGGGCTGGTTCAAGATCATCAGTATGGAATGGAATGAAGCAAAGAAAGAAAAAACGATCACCCTTGAACATACTATTGAATCAGAAGCGTTTGGGAATACCGGAAAAAATGTCTGTTACTGCACAGCAGGTCTCCTTGCAGGTATAGTTGAGGGATCGTTTGGGATAAAGGTGCAGGGTCGTGAAATTAAGTGCCGGTCAAAGGGTGACGAATATTGTGTTTTCACCATAACCAATAAACCTGAATAAACCTTCTGTTCATTTACCCCCACATATCCCGTTTTTCTTCAATTCTTCCAGCGATGCGGTTAAAAAAATATACCTCCTGCAGGTTTTCATGCACATCCGGGTGCATATTTCTCATCTTTTTTATAAAAGGTCATCAAACGGGGGAAGGATGGTGTCATGGATCATCAATGGTATTGCATTTTTGACCCTTAATCCTCCAAGTCTCCTGTTTTTACATGAGAAAAATAGTAAAAATTGAATGAGCAGAAATCGTTAAATCTCTGCAACATTTATGATTTTTTTGTAAAAAGGGCTTTGGTAAATCTTTCAATGAATTTTTCTTTCTGCTCCCCGGCCCCGTCATCTTTGTAAGCGACACCAATAAGGGAAGAACCAATGCGGCGAAAAGCTTTTGATGCGGGGGATGTCGGATACTTGATCACGAGGGGAGTTCTTGCAGAACCTGCACGACGGACATTGGGATCTTCGGGAATAATTCCGATTACCTTTACCCCGAGCACCTTCTCCATCTTTTTTATCATGGTCTCTGGTTTTTCCAGATCGACGCGATTAATAATTGAGCCTAACACGTGACCTCCGACGAGTTCTGTCAGGATCCGGGTCTTGAGGGCGTCAACGATAGACGAGAGTTCAGGGTTTACGACAAGGATAACTTCATCGGCAACAGCAAGAGGGACGATACCATCCTTGCTGATCCCGGCAGGGGCGTCAATCAACAAAAAGTCGCACCGTTTGACAATCTCATTCATGACATCGCGGATCTTTTCCGGATCTGCAGCCTGGAACCCCTGGAGGGAGATGCCCGCTGGAATCACTTTTAATCCCGCCGGACACTCATAAATAGCATCATTGACATTGGCTTTTCCAGCAAGAACTTCATGGAGGGTGACCGGTGCATCCTGCAGACCGAGGAGCAGTCCAACATTTGCCATACCGATATCAGCATCCATAAGAAAGGTCTCTTTTCCGAGTTGGGCAAGCATCGTTCCGAGATTAACAGAAACGGTTGTCTTTCCCGTCCCACCTTTTCCGGATGCGATTGTGTAAACCTTAACCATTGAACACCCTGTTGTGTGAATATTTCTATTTGATTTATATAAGATTACCCAATTTTTCTGATTATTGAACTAAACTCATAAGATTATTCTTGCTTATGTAACTGTTGCGATTCTTTTGTAAAAAATCCTTTGATACTGGATTTTGGATTTTGGGTCCGGCATACTCCAAAACCAGCCTGAATTTTTGTAGGTCTTCCAGGATACCAGGTAAATCGATGACTGATTCTCTTGAAATTTTTGTACTATCTTTTCAGGGCTGCAAAAAAAATCTCCTTGAATATCACTCCCTTGCTTTTCCTTAGTAGTCCTCTGTCAGATGTTCAAGGTGAAGTTGTTTGATTAAAGTCTTACATTCACCGCGGATTTTGTTGGTGATGGTGTCTACATCCATGGTCTCAAAGGTCTCGATATCCTTTTCAAAGCTGCTGGCATCTGAATCTTCCTGGAGAAGGGCCGTATCTTCAGGTTTCTTTTCCTCCGATATTTGTGGATAAACCAGAGATTTTTGCTGGATTGCTGCCAATGGGTTATGGGCTGCTTTTTTCAGATGTGCGTCACTAATTATCTTTGGTATCTCCGAAGCACGCACTGGTTCGACCGCACCTGGCTTCTTTACAGTGGTTGTTTGTGGTATACCTGGCTTTTCGGGGGTTTTACTCGTTGATATCTGTCCCTGTTTTGGTGGAGTCACGAGGGATTTTTTTATCGTATGCTGATTGGGTACAGGGATTTCATGGAATGAAATATTTTCTGCTTTTCCACCTTTTATTATCAGGCAGGTTTTATTGAATTCAAGTGACAGCTGAATCTGAGCTTCGTTAAGAGTGGAAAGAGAAGCATCCACTTTCTCCCCCACAATTTTTTGTAGTTCTTCCGATGCAGCGTCGCCGAGAATATCCTTGTACTGCGCGAGAATACGTTTACCGGATTTAAAAACAATTGTCCCGACAGCCTGCCCAAAAGAGATACTACAGATCCCGGTGAATTTCGTGTCCTGGAGTTCAGCAAGAAGATCCCCAACCTTTGTACTCCTTTTAATGTTGAGGAATGTTCCCCTCGGGAGTTGCATTATGTTGTATTGTTGCGATATCCTACAATATAGTTTCCTTTGTTACTGATTGATAGAACCTGCACGATTCTAAAATACTCTGATATTCAAGGAAATCGGAGGATCCCGCATTGAAGAGATCGGAAAAAAAAGAATTTTTTTCATTTTTATGCAATTATCTCTCTATCC
>DATMWO010000103.1:0-3250 GCA_035562475.1 Methanoregula sp. | reverse complement strand
CCGGGAGACCAATGGATGCCATCTCTCCAAGAGAAGCTCCTTTACCCCCGACCGATACGATATCTTCCTTCCTGATCTCCTCGAGCCACAGAATATTAGGAACGTCCTTCATGCTCGCACCACTTATGATCTTACGTCCCTCTTGTTTAATAATTATCATTCCCCTTATTTTTACGGTAAAAAGAGTACACCCGGGAACGGACGGTTTTTTGTTTTTGCCGGGAAGGCATTTTCCATCGGTTAAAGAATAATCCTCTTTAAGTACGGTGCAGATAGTATATGGGTTTTTTATGGTAAACGTAAGGGTGCTCGTCAGCGATCCGCTGGCTGAAGAGGGGCTTGAGATCCTGAAAAAGGCGTTCGAAGTTGACGTTAAAACTGACCTAAAAGAGGAAGAGCTTTGCACTATCATCGGTGATTATGATGCCCTGCTCGTGCGGAGCAGCACGGAAGTCACGGCAAAGGTGATCGAGGCAGGGAAACGGCTGAAGTTTATCGGGCGTGCAGGTGTTGGCGTGGACAATATCGATATGGATGCGGCGACGCGCAAAGGTATTATTGTTGCCAATGCGCCGGAAGGCAACACCCTTGCTGCAACCGAGCACACCATGGCAATGATGCTCTCCTTGGCAAGAAACATACCGCAGGCATCAGCGAGCCTGAAAAAGAAGGAATGGAAACGCAGTAAGTTCATGGGCGTGGAACTCAACGAGAAGGTGCTGGGCATTGTCGGGTTCGGGCGTATCGGGCGCGAGCTGGCAAAACGGGCAATCGCGATGGACATGAAATGTGTTGCCTATGATCCGTTTATCTCCAAAGAACGGGCAGCCCAGCTTGGCGTTGAGATGATGTCGGTTGAAGACCTCTTCAGGATCGCCGATGTGATCACCGTGCACACTCCTCTTATCGCCGAGACAAAACACCTCATCAACGCAAAGAGTATTGCGACCATGAAAGACGGGGTGCGGATTATCAACTGCGCCCGGGGTGGTATAATTGACGAAAAGGCGCTTTACGATGCGGTCAAAAGCGGTAAAGTGGCTGGTGCTGCGCTCGATGTCTTTGAAACCGAGCCCCCGACCGACTCCCCGCTGCTCACCCTCGACCAGATCATTGTTACCCCTCATCTCGGCGCAAGTACTGCTGAGGCACAGGTGAATGTCGCTGTTTCCGTAGCAAAGCAGTGCATTGAAGTCCTGAACGGCGGTTCTGCGAAGTACGTGGTCAACGCCCCGATGGTCCCGCCGGAACTGGCAGAAGTGCTCGAACCCTACGCCCAGCTTGCCGAGAAGATGGGCAGGTTCGTTATCCAGATCGCCGGAGGCCGGCTTTCATCCGTTGAGTGCATCTATGGCGGCGAACTGTCCGCGTATGCGGGGAGCATGAAATTTGTGACCCGGCTTGCCCTCAAAGGGCTTCTCGACCCGATCCTCCAGCAGCCGGTCAATATCGTGAATGCGGATTTCATTGCTAAGGAACGAGGGATCACGGTCAGCGAGACAGTCACCCAGGAATCCAGCGGATTCAAGAACCTCATCACCATCCGGATCAAGACTGACAAGGGAGAAGAAACGGTCAGTGGCACGGTCTTTTTCAAGGGCCGCAGCCGCATTGTCGCTGTCGGTGGTTATACGATGGACATGATTCCCGAAGGTTACGTGATCGTTTCACGGCACCTGGACAGGCCCGGGGTTATCGGGCGTGCATCCACCATCCTCGGGAAATGCAATATTAATATTGCCGGTATGCAGGTGGGAAGGATCAACCCCGGTGATAAAGCGATCATGATCCTGAACGTGGACAGCGAAGTACCCGCAGAAGTGATGGAAGAGATCCGTGGCATGCCCGGTATCTTCACTGCAACGTTTGCCAAGATTACGTCAGAAAAAATTTAAACCTTTTTTTAAAGGGTACACGTTGCCCTGTATCTTTTTGGCTTTGTAAAATTCTTTATGTCGTGATATGAAAACAAGGTTCTGGTACGATGAAGGACGGAACCGTGCCTGTCCCTCCATTTCCCCCTTGCGCTCTGCAATGAAGTTGTAATACCTTTTCAGGAATTATTACATTTTGGAGGGAGCACAAAGCTGCGGGGGGTAAACCCCCCTGAGTGTTCACCTTGGTATTGTGATTTTTCAAAGAGCTAAAAATGACCACCCTTTCCGGCCAATTTGTTATCCTTACTCCTCAAAAATCTTCACCGGTACCGGCAGGATATCGGGGCGCTTATCGGTCATGATATAGGTGTAACTCATGACATGAACCATATACTCCAGGTACCCCTTTGCGATGTTTGATAATCCTTCACTCCGTCTCCCAAGGATCAGGATGTGGAACCACTGGATAAACAGGCAGATGAATGCAATGATTCCATATACCCAGAGAACAATTCCGATGAGAATCCAGTACACAATACGGATAAGCAATTCCAGGCGACGTGCATCATGCTCGAAGCAGAAGAGCTGGTTTGGTGAATCCGGTGTTTTTTCGGTCATATTTGAATCTGGTTAATGGTAGATCCTGTCTGGCAAAAAATACTTTTGCCGGTTCGGACAAGTACGGTCGGGTGGGTCAGGGAATGACCTGCTTTGAAAGCCGGTACACTATTTTTTAATAATAAGATGACAGATGCTATAGAGCATCAGACATTTACGGGCTCGTGGTCTAGTTGGTTATGACGTCGCCTTGACATGGCGGAGGTCCTGAGTTCAAATCTCAGCGGGCCCATTGAACACTTTTCTGTTAAGATTTTTTTTAGTTATTCACGTGAAAAATGATTTACATCCTGCATGAACCGCCATGCTTTTCGTGATAGTGCTGGTGGTATTCCTCAGCCCGGTAAAATTCCGGTGCCGGCATAATCGCGGTCATAATTTTACCAAACCTGAATATACCGGAAGTCTCCATAACCTCTTTCGATTTTCGTGCGAGTTTTCCCTGTTCTGCGTCGTGGTAAAAGATCACGGAGCGGTAATTTGTACCGATATCCGGGCCCTGGCGGTTCAGCTGTGTCGGGTCATGGATCGACCAGAACACAGCAAGAAGCTGTTCGTAACTGACCTTTGATGGATCATACGTTACCTGCACTACCTCCGCATGACCGGTCTGCCCGGTACACACGTCCTGGTAGGTCGGGTTTTTCAGCGTGCCACCCATATAGCCGACTGCAGTTGAAACAACACCGTTCAGTGTGCTGAACGCTGCCTCAACACCCCAAAAACAACCGGCTCCAAACGTTGCTGTTTTATTC
>DATMWO010000102.1:0-4609 GCA_035562475.1 Methanoregula sp. | reverse complement strand
GACAGTGGTAGTACCTACTCCCATAATAGATGTACAGATAATATGCGTGGTGCTCACCGGAATTCCCACCGCGGAAGCTCCCAGGATTGTAGCCGCTCCCGCTGTTTCTGCGGCAAATCCATGCACCGGGCGGAGTTTTGTAATCTTAGACCCCATCGTCTTGACAATACGCCACCCCCCGGACAGGGTGCCGAGAGCGATCGCTGCATGGGCCATCAGGATCACCCACAGAGGAACAGGGAGGTTATTGGGATCGACACTGGTGCCGTAATATCCGATTGAATAGAGCAGCGGGGTAATAATCCCCATCGTCTTCTGGGCATCATTCGTCCCGTGACTGAAACTGTAGGTCCCTGCCGAGACGAGCTGAAGCTTTCTGAAATAACTGTCGGCAGTTGATTTATGGGCTTTTTTGGTGAGGTTGAGCACGACTACCATAAACAAAAATCCGCAGGCAAGTCCAATAAGGGGGGAGATGACCATGAAGGTTACAATCAGTTCAACTGCGGACCATTTTATGGCGGCCAGTCCTGCTGCTGATATACCTGCCCCGGTGAGTCCGCCAATGAGCGCGTGGGACGACGAGGTGGGAAGACCAGAAAGCCAGGTGATGATGTTCCAGGTAATGGCACCGATAAGGGCAGATAAGATAATATAGGGAACTATTTCGGTCGGGACGACTTCCAGCTGGATAATCTTGCTGATAGTGCTTGCAACTGCAACAGTGAAAGCAAATGCGGCGATAAAATTAAAAAACGCAGCAAAGGCCACGGCATTGCGGGGGGAGAGGACCTTTGTGGAGACCACCGTTGAAATCGAGTTTGCCGAATCGTGGAATCCGTTCGTATAATCAAAGAACAGAGCGACCCCGATAATGAATATGATAAGTCCCCACGTTGCCTCGATCATTCAGTCATCTCACCTATACTCATGAATGCCGGATTGCAATGTCCGAGAGCACATTTGCCACGTCCTCGCAATAATCCGTCGCTGTCTCAAGATGCTCGTAGATATCCTTCAGTTTGATGATCGTTATTGCATCGTTTGTTTTGAAGAGATCGGTTACCGCATGGGCAAGCACATCGTCAGCGAGATTTTCAAGACGGTTTACCTCGATACACCGTTCCTCGATGTAGCGGGGATCCTTGATAGAGCGGATTCCCTTGACAGCGCTTTCAATCTCAGAGGTGGACATATGGATCAGTTTTGCGAGTTCGATCATATGCGCATCGGTCGCACCAATATTGTAATAATACATCTTTTCGGTTGCACCATCGATATAGTCCAGCACTTCGTCAAGTGCCGAGGCGAGGGATGAGATTTCTTCAGGATCGATAGGGGTGATGAACGAACTGTTCAGCTGCTTATAGATATCATGGGTAATCTGGTCACCTTTGTGCTCAAGTTTTTCGATCTCGTGGCGTTTTTCCTTGACATTCGTAAAATCCTCGGTCAGCGCAACAAGCTGCCACGCCGCCTCCTTCATCACTCCCGCCTGTTTTTCAAAAAGATCGAAATAAATCTTATCGTGCGGTATCAATAACTCGCGGAGACCCATATCAAACCAAGAGGTAATCGGTCAAGAACCTTAAAAAATATAGCGAAATGGTGTTGACCCTAGATTATCGTCAAAAGGAAGCTGATAATCTGGTAACCGGCATACGAGATTCCCAGTGCGAGCGGGATCGTGATCACCCATGCTGTCATCATTTCACGGACAACGCTCCACTGTACAGCGGTTCTTCCCCTTGTTGCACCCACGCCTACTATAGAACCGTTGATCGCCTGCGTGGAGGAAACAGGAATACCCTGCCGGGTGACCATCACAAGAATGGCACTGCTTGCGGTTGCAGCGCAGAAGCCCTGGTAAGGGCGGATTTTCGTAATCTCTTTTGCCATCTTGTCGACTACTTTCCAGCCACCAAAACAGGTCCCGAGGCCAATTGCAATGGCTGAGGTGAGGATGACCCATGTCGGCACTTCGAATGCGACCAGGATTCCTGAAGAGACAAGCAGGGCAGTAATCAGGCCTACCGCATGCTGCCCGTCATTCGCCCCGTGCGCAGTTGCCTGCCCGAGGCATGCGAGAACGTGCAGCGGCTGGAATGTCCGTTTCGCCCGGTTCTGGCGTGCGTGTTTGATTAACTGGGTGACGAGGACATTTAAGAGAAACGCACCTGCCATTCCGATAAGCGGTCCGATGAAGATGAAGAGTACAATTCCAAGAAGACCCTGCAGGTGAAGCACGCCAGCGATCATCAGGAAAGGGATGATGATCCCTGCACCGAATACAGCCCCCAGCAGGATTCCCAGCCGGATATCTCCTTCCCCCGCAGCACAGATGGCGGCAAGCACGATTGCACCAAGAACCGCGCCTATACAAGCAAAGAAAAACACCTGGAGCAGAGAATCTGAGCTCGGGAGAATAATCGCAGAAAGACCAACTGCCCCTATCGCTGCTCCCAGCAGCCCGCCGACCATTGCGTGACTGCTCGATACCGGGATCCCCATCCTGGTGGCGACGAACACAAGGGCAATCGATGTCAGCATTGCCACGGTAATCGATAACGGGGTGAGACCTTCCGTCGTGACAATTTCAGTTCCTATCGTGACTGCAACGGCCGTGGAAAAGAGAAACGGCCCAATCAGGTTACAGACCGCTGTGGAGAAAACTGCCCGTATGGGGGAGAGTGCTTTTGTTGCAACCACGGTGGCGATGGAGTGAGAAGCATCATTAAGCCCGTTGACAAAGTTCAGGGCGAGAGCAAGGATAATGCCAAACAGGATGAGAGGTTCCATGCCGGTCATGCGTGGCTCATCGCGATGTCATGCAGGGTATGCCCTACATCATTGCAATCCACCATGACCTTTGCAAACCCCTCATAGATATCCTTGAGTTTGATGATCATCAGGAGATCCTTGGTCTTGAAGAGTTCCAGGATTGCCCGCGAGAGAAGCTCTGTAGAGAGATTGTAGAGCCGGTTAATTTCATTTGCATGAGATTTTACCTCCTCGGGTTTCCTGAGTGTCGAGAGCGCTGTGATAGCCTGCTGGATCTCAATACCGGAAAGCTTGATAATATAGGAAAATTCCTTGAGAACATCGTTGGACTCCGGTATCCCGTAGTTGCAGAGCTGGTGGGTGACCCAGTCAATCCTGTCCAGCACATCGTCAAGTACCGGAGTGAGCCGTGCAATTTCTTCCGGTTCAAGGGGTGTGATGAGCGATTCGTTGAGCTGTTCGAATATCTTCCGGGTAGTATCGTCGCCGAGATGCTCAATCTGGCGAACCCTGTGCGCTTTTTCCGTACCGCCGGGAAGCTCATGGGTGATCTCGTTTAAGATGGTGGAAGCCTCGGCAATTTTTTCTGCCATTTCTTTAAAAAGGGTAAAGAAAACCTTGTCTTCGGGAAGTATCAGGGTGCGTATTCGCATAGTCGTTCTGAATAGTCCCTCTGGTATGCAAGTATAAAAATTCACGGGAAAAAACAAAAGAAACGAGTGGACTGGGCGGGAATTGAACCCGCGGCCTCTCCCATGCCAAGGGAGCGATCTACCACTGATCTACCAGCCCGCTCTACCATTGTTGAACGGCATTGGTTAAAAGAATTGTTTTTGTCGTATGGGAAAAATCTCCTTCCTGAGGGCAATTGAATTATCCTAACAACAATAAACAGAAAGGAGACCGTGCCTGTCCCCCCATACTGCCCTGGCGCACAGTGATGATGATGTATGACCTGTTCAGGAGTTATCGCATTTTGGGGGAGCTGCAGCAACGGGCGTGAACCCCCCCCTTGAGTGTTCAGATTTTTAAATTTTTTTTGATAATTATGGTATTCAGATCTATGCAAGGATGCAACAACTCCCACCTCCTGGCAGATGATTACCCCCTCCCCCAGAGTGCTCCCGAAACGGATTGGTGTGACTAAAATCAAATAAAAACATCCTGTTCACTGTCCTCTGAGAAGGCCTGAATCGGGAATTCTTCGTAAAGCGGACGATTTTTTATCTTCCGGATATGAACCGAAATCGATTCAGGTTGCTTCTTCAAAACCTAATATATACCGGTTTATCGCCGGGTAAGTTCGGATAATTTCTGTAACACCCGTTTACGTGCTTCCTGCATATCGCAGTTCATCACTTTCTTTCCGTTTTGAATAAAAGGCTCAATAAGGATTTTTCCACCCTTTGGTGCTTTCTGCTGTGCCGGTACCATATGGTGTGCCCCATCGGGCATCGAGTACACCTGTTTTACTCCGCTCTGCTTCCCCCGCTTGGCTTTGGGGATACCTTCAATCTCCACAATATCCATACCAAAGTCGATTACGGGCGCATTCGCAATAGCCCCCCCACACCGAAAGCGTCCACAATATCTTTGTATACGATGATATCCTCCCGGGTAACACCCCCGGATAAGAAGATTTTCACCTCAGGATAACCATGGGCATCCAGTTCCCAGCGAACCTCTTCAATGATCGAACGCATATTACCGCGCCGGGAGCGGGGTGTATCGAGCCGGACTGCCATTGCCCCGCATTCAGCTGCTCGTAAAGACTCGGTCTTTTCATCACAGTACGTGTCACAGAGCATGATCCGGGGCACCTCTTTTG
>DATMWO010000101.1:0-6143 GCA_035562475.1 Methanoregula sp. | reverse complement strand
AGAACATGGAGCATGTGGGGAGTAAGAAACGATGCAATTTCTCCCGTCACCACTACCTTCGCGTCATAACCCGCCGCCGCACATTTTACCATTTCTTCGGTGGCGGCACCAGTGGGGCGGAGAATGCGCATAAGTTCCCTTAATATCAGAGAGATAAAAACACTATGATCAGATGCTTATCTGCGATTTGCACGTGCATACTAACTTTTCAAAAGACGGGGAGAGCAGTGTCGAAGAGATCCTCAAAAAAGCAGAAGAGGTAGGGCTTGATGTCATCGCTATCACCGACCACGATTCGATTGACGGTGCAAAAAAAGCACTTTCGTACACTACATCCGTTCTTGTTATTCCGGGTATCGAAGTCTCAACCAAGCAGGGGCACCTCATCATTCTTGGAGTGACCGAGGTGATTCCGGCAGGGCTGGATGTAGTTGATACGATTGAGATTGCCCGGAAAATGGGGGCGCTCCTGATCCTCCCGCATCCCTACCATGTCTGGCGTCATGGTGTTGCCCGCCGTAAGAAAGCCGGTATGGGCGCAGTTGATGCCATCGAAACGTTCAACAGCCGGTACATTGTCGGCTCAGCAAACCGGAAAGCTGCACGCATCGCGAAAAAGCTGGGAAAACCCTGTGTTGCAGGTAGTGATGCCCATCATGCACGATTCGTGGGCTTCGGCAGAACTTTTATCGATGCAGAACGGGACATCCCCTCAATCCTTGCTGCAATCCGTGCCGGGAAAATAACCTGTGGCGGGAGACAGACACCTTTGCGGACTTACACTCACCAGTCGCTGAACAATACATGGAGAAAGATCAAACGGTTTACACGGCGTGTGCATCTCCGATGAGGCTTGGGTTCCGGGTATCCTACCTGGGAAGCAGATTTTGGGGCTCACAGATGCAGGAAGCGCACCGCACCGTTGAAGGGGAATTTGTTGCAGCCTGCCAGCGACTGAGTCTTTTTTCCGATTGGCGCAAAGCCGGATTCCTTTTTGCAGGACGAACGGATCGCGGCGTCCATGCATGCGGACAGATTGCAGCATTCTCGACAGATGTTGCTGACCGTGCAATCCAGACAATGAATCTCCAGCTACCCCCTGACTGCTGGTGTACCGGCTTTGCTGAAGTGCCCCCGGAGTTCCATCCGCGGTATGATGCGAAGTCCAGAACGTACCGCTATTATTTCTCAAAATCACCCTCTGATATGGCTGCTATGGAGCGTTCTGCATACTCTTTTATCGGCTGCCACAACTTCACGAATTTTGCCCGTGTCAGGGACAAAAACCCCTGGAGGAACATCCTTGAGATAAAAATCGGGGAAAATGAGGGTTTTTATTATCTTGAAGTGAAGGCGGAGAGCTTTTTATGGCACCAGGTTCGGTGCATGGCCGCGGCCCTTCTTAAAATAGGTGAACGTGAAGAGGATGAGTCCTTTATCTCATCCCTTCTTGAAAATGAAGCAAAAAGACCCCTCCAGCCAGCTCCTGCTGAAGGACTTATTCTCTGGGATACGGACTGCGGAATTGAGTGGATTCCGATACCCATGGACCAGCGAAGCAGCACACACATGGATCATGTTGTGCGACATCACACGCTGATGGCAAAGGTGTGCAGGGTGTTAAAGACACCGGATTTTTAAAAAATCACCGCTCCTGTTTTTTTAAAATCCGAATCAGGTAATCATTGTATTTCTCGTGCACAGCCACTGGTATTTGCCGCAGCACTTACAGCAGAGGCAACGGTTTTCACAACGCGCCGGTTGAGAACCTGCGGGAGGATCCTTTCTTTTTGCGGCCGTTTGACAAATCCGGCAAGCGCGTGAGCGGCTGCAACCTTCATCTCATCGGAAATCCGAGTAGCATGCACATCAAGAGCACCGCGGAATATCCCCGGAAACGCAAGTGCGTAGTTTATCTGGTTGGGATATTCATTTCGTCCGGTTCCTACAATTGCCGCCCCGGCCTGACGCGCATCCTGGGGAAGAATCTCCGGCATGGGATGTGCAAGTGCAAAGACAATGGGATCCTTGTTCATTGACCGGATCATGGCCGGGGTAATAACTGCCGGCACTGACACCCCTATACAGACATCAGCTCCCCGCATTGCATCAGTGAGATCTCCCGTCCGCCCCTTTTTATTTGTCTCCTCCGAGATGATGAACTTGTACTTGTTTGCGTACAGTCCTTCACGATGCCGGTGAATGATTCCCTTGGTATCACAGACTATGATGTCGTTTACACTTCTGCAGAGGTTGGGATCATACCCTATGCACCTGAGCATACGGGTGATGGCAAAACCTGCGGCACCTGCACCGCACACCACGATATTCAAATCCTCAAACCGCTTCCTCGTCACCCTGCAGGCATTTATTAACGCTGCGAGAACTACCACTGCCGTCCCATGCTGGTCATCGTGCATCACGGGAATTCCTATCCCCTGCAGTGCATCTTCAAGCTCAAAACACTTGGGGGCAGCGATGTCTTCAAGGGCAATTCCGCCGAATACCGGCGCGATATTCTTCACCTCATCAACAAATTCCGTATGAAAACTCTCAAAACAGATGGGAAACGCGTCGATCCCGGCAAGTTTTTTAAAAAGAATAGCTTTTCCCTCCAAAACAGGAATTGCAGCATATCCCCCGATATTTCCCAGCGAAAGAACCCGTGATCCGTCACTGATGATAGCAATCGTGTTTGCTTTGAGCGTATATTTGTAGGCAAGGTTTTTATCCCGGTAGATCTCTTTGCATACTGCACCCACCCCGGGGGTGTACGCAAGGGAAAGATCTCTCCGGTTCGTGATGGGCACTTTGGAATGAACTTCTATTTTGCCCCGGAACTTTTCGTGAAGTTCGAGAGATTCAGCATAGATATCCTTCTTTTTTATTATCCCTGCCATACCTCATTCCCCGGTAGTTCAATGAACGCGATACCATGCTATCAATCTTGTTGGCGGAAAAAAACAGGGGATTATAAAGAAGTGGTTGTTCCAAATGTCGTATCAATCCATACCATAATCATATCTCGTACATTACGATAACCCTCGATGACCTCATCATTGCTGCCCGGTGTCAGATGGGGATCGGGAAACCCGTGATGGATTGTCTTTTTTGCGCCGGATACAATAGGACAAATAGCGTGGGCGTTGTCGCAGAGAGTAACTGCAAGATCAAAGGCTGCCCTCTCAAACTCTTCAAGGGTTTTTGAACGGTGGTGTGATATGTCGATCCCGATCTCCTGCATCACGGTTATCGCCTGTGCGCTCACGTTTGCCTGCCGGGTGCCGGCGGAGAAAACCTCGTACCGCTCACCGTATTTTGCCCGGAGCAGCCCTTCTGCCATCTGGGAGCGGGCGGCATTTGCCGTGCAGATAAAGAGGACCCGCGTTTTTATTGTCATTTTCGTACCTGTTCTTATGACTTTGATTATTTCGTACGTAATAAATCAAGAGCTTTTTGCAGTGCACCATCTGCCAATAATGAGGATTTGCTTAAGCTCAGCCAATGTTCTTTGGCAGGCAAACCATTTTTTACTGATGACTTCTCCTTTTCCTGCTATCAATATCTAAGGAACTCTCTCCTCATATTTTATCTTCAAATCTCCCTTACATGAATGCGTAGTATGGTGAAGTTCGAATGCGACCATTGTGGGAAATGCTGTCGTAGTTTTGGGGAATTTATAAAAATCGAGCGGCAGCTCACCAGCCGCGATTATTACTGCCGTTACGGAATAAAAAACGAACTTTTCCTCGTTCATATTGAGCCAGATTATGCCGATAGTCAACCCCCCTCTTTAAAAGAGGGTGAGCGGGTGAAAGGGTGCCCTTTCATGCGGGAAAACCAGAACGGGAAAGGTATTGCCTGTGCAATCTATGCTACACGACCGGGAATCTGCAGGGATTTCCGCTGTTACCGGATGGTAATCCGTCACCGTGACGGCTACGAGTGCGGCAGGATTATGGGGCGTAATGAGCTCAAAACTACGGACGAATCATTGAAGCAGATTTGGAAAGAACGGATCTCACCGCAGTTGCCCTCTCACGATGATCCCCGATGGGAAAAAGCTGTGATCGATGCACTCGCGTTTCGTGGATATTTTGGGGAACGCGTTGAATGAAAAAGAAAAAAAGTATTTGGGCAGTCCTGCTGTAAAATTTACCGTTCTTCCTTCATAGCAGATACATATTCCTTCAGCTCACGCTCCATTACATCCGTATCCTGAAGGTTCCGTTCGACAATTTCAACAATTGCACTGCCGACGATAACACCATCTGCACCAGCACTGGCGCAGGTCTGTGCATGTGCAGGAGTTGAGATGCCAAAGCCGAGGGCAAGCGGAAGTGCTGTGTGCCTGCGGACACGGTACAGGAGATCGATTGCCTCTTCGGATACCTGTTCACGTACTCCGGTTACCCCGAATGCTGCAACAAGGTACAGGTAACCCCGTGCTTTTTTTGCTATCTTAGTAATCCGCTCACCCGAGGTTGTCGGGGCGACAAGAAAGATCGGGTCGATACGGTACCGCGAAGCAACTGCACAGATCTCATCAGACTCTTCGACCGGCATATCAGCTATCAGGATACCGTCAACACCGGCATCGTGCGCTTCACGGTAGAACCGCGCTATCCCCCGGTGATGGACAATGTTGTAATAGGTGAGGAACACAATCGGCACCTCGGATTCCCTGCGGATCTCCCGTACGATGTCAAACACGGTATCCGGGGTTGTGCCGGCAGCAAGCGCCCTTTCATCGGCTTTCTGGATTGTCGGACCATCTGCCACCGGGTCAGAGAAGGGCACGCCCAGTTCAAGGATGTCCGTTCCCCCGGTAATCAGCGCCCGGGCGATCCTGATACAGGTGCCCTTATCCGGATCCCCTGCTACCACAAAGCCGATGAAGGCCGGTTTTTTCACCGCGGCAAAGGTCTTTTCAATTCGTCCCATCAGGTTATCCCCGTCATTCCTGCCACTTCAGCCACATCCTTGTCACCACGTCCAGAGAGATTGATGACCACGATGTCATTCCGGTCGAACCGGTCCGCATTCTGTATCACATACGCTACTGCATGGGCGGACTCCAGTGCAGGTATGATCCCCTCGGTTTTTGAGAGGAACCTGAAGGCTTCCAGTACTTCAGGGTCATTTACTGCTGAGTAGGTCACGCGGTGGTTCTCCCTCAGCATCGCATGTTCCGGGCCAACGCCTGGGTAGTCAAGCCCTGCCGAGATACTGTGCGTGGGTAATACCTGCCCGTTCTCATCCTGTAAGAGGTAAGAAAGCGTCCCGTGCAGTACTCCCTCATCGCCGGCACAGAGCGTGGCAGAATGCTTTCCCGTTTCAATCCCTTCACCTCCGGCTTCCACACCGATCAGGTCCACATCATCGGAAAGGAACGGGTAGAAGATCCCGATCGCATTCGAACCGCCGCCTACACAGGCAACAATAGTATCAGGAAGCCTGCCCTCTTTCCTCATCACCTGCTCCCGAGCCTCCCGGCCAATTACCGACTGGAAGTCCCGGACCATGAGCGGGTACGGGTGCGGGCCGACGACTGAACCGATCAGATAGTAGGTGTCCTGCACATTTGCCACCCAGTCACGGAGCGCTTCATTGATTGCATCCTTGAGTGTCCGTGTGCCTGATTTCACCGGGATCACCTTTGCGCCCATCAGTTCCATGCGAAAGACATTGAGCGCCTGTCGCCGTGTGTCCACCTCGCCCATGTAGACCTCGACGGGGATGCCGAGTGCTGCACCGACAATCGCCGTAGCAACCCCGTGCTGCCCGGCGCCGGTCTCGGCAATCAGCCGTTTCTTGCCCATCCGTCGTGCGAGCAGAGCCTGCCCGAGAGTATTGTTCAGTTTATGTGAGCCACCATGCACAAGATCCTCGCGCTTCAGATATATCATACACCCGAGTTCCCGTGAGGCATTCGGACAGAAGGTGAGTGGTGTCTCGCGCCCCGCGTATTCTGCCTGCAATGCTGCAAGATCGCTGACGAACTGCGGATCCCTGCTCACCCTTCCGTATGCATCTTCAAGTTCGATGAGGGCACTCATCAGCGTCTCAGAGACATACTGTCCGCCATATTTTCCATACCTTCCTTTTGTTGTCAGTTCACTCAACTCCGTGCTGCCGTGATG
>DATMWO010000100.1:0-4061 GCA_035562475.1 Methanoregula sp. | reverse complement strand
AGTGTCAAAAAGAAGATGTTGTTTGGCGCTGTACATACTACCGGAATTCAGTTCGTCGAATTTGCACGAATCAAACTATGAGCGTTCACCATGCAGGAACCCCAGATTAATCCCTGGTCAAGCAACCAGACCGTTGATGTTGAGAAATTATTCTCCGATTTTGGCATCGAACCCATCGCCCCGATACTCCCCGATCTCCCCAGTGTCCCGTATTTTATGCGGAGAGGTATCGTTATAGGGCACCGGGACTACCGCCCGATAGCCAGTGCTATCCGAAACTGCACGCCCTTTCATATCCTCACCGGGTTTATGCCGAGCGGCCACCCGCATCTCGGCCACCTGATGGTCATGAAAGAGGTGGTCTGGCATGTGCATCAGGGCGGTAATGGCTACGTGACCATTGCTGACCGTGAAGCGCACGCTGTCCGTGGTATGTCGTGGGAAAAGTGCAGGGAATACGGAAAGGAGTACCTTGCCTGCCTTTACGCACTCGGGTTTGAGGGACAGACGTATTTCCAGAGTAAAAATGAACGGCTGAAAGATCTCGCCTTTGAAGCGGCAACCAAGGTAAATTTCTCCGAGCTGACGGCAATTTATGGTTTTTCACCCGAGACGGATCTCGCCCATGCCGACAGTGTGATCACGCAGGTTGCAGATATCCTGTACCCCCAGATCGATCGCGAACCGGCTCCGACGGTTGTCCCTGTTGGTATTGACCAGGACCCGCACATACGGCTTACCCGGGGTGTCGCCCACAAACTCCGCATGTTTACCGTTGAAGAGAGACATGACTGTATAAGCGTCCGATCAAAGAACGCACCCGGGAAAGCACTTGACGCGGTAAAAGCAGCATTCCCGCATGCAAAGAAGTACGAGGGACATGTAGATATCAAAGGCGCACAATGTTCTGATGTCAGTGCAAAGGTCCGCCAGATAGAACGTTCGCATGGGGGTTTTGCCTTCTACACCCCCTCGTCCACCTACCATATTTTCATGCCGGGACTTACCGGTGGAAAGATGTCCAGCAGTATTCCCGAAAGTATCATTTCGTTTTATGAGTCTGAAGCGACGGTAAGAAAGAAAGTGATGGCGGGTATTACCGGCGGGAGGATGACGCTTGAGGAACAGAAGCGTTATGGCGGGGAACCAGACCGGTGTTCCCTGTACCTGCTCAACCTTTTCCATATGGTAACTGACGATGCGGAGCTTGCTGAGATACGGAGAAAATGTGTTTCCGGTGAGATCATGTGCGGCACCTGCAAGAAGGAGACCGCTGAACGTGTGGTTGTGTTCCTGAAAGACTTCAAGGAGAAAATGGACGCAGCGGCAGACAAGATCGAGGTGTAAGATGGCGGAACTGACACAGAATGAGAAACGGTTGCTTGCGACGCTGGTTAATGAACATACAGCAGATGCCCCGCATCTTGCCACACTGCTGGATACAACACCGGAATCCATAGTACAGTGGGCACACCTTTTAGAGGACAAGGGACTGGTCAGTCTCGAGCGGATTGTCGATAAGTCCTTCGTTTATACGGATGAAGGAAAAGAATATCTCATCCATGGACTTCCCGAAACACAACTCCTGAAATTCTGCCGGAATGATACCCCGCTGGCCGAACTCCAGAAACATGCAGCATTCAGGATAGGGTTCGGGCAGCTGCGCAAGAAAGGGCTCATAATCGTAACCAACGGCATGGTATCAAAGGCAGAGGGTGCTTCGACCATCGAGGATGAAACCGCACTCAAGGCCCCACAGGCTGGCGGGCAGCGTACAAAGGACCTTATAAAACGCGGAATCCTGCAGGAGACGGAATCCGTCCGAAATCGTATAGCAATTAAACCTGATGGGATGGCACTGGCAAAGCAGGGTCTTGATATGCGTGAAGAGACCGGGACACTTACCCGCGACCAGATCCTCTCCGGGGCATGGAAGACGTTAAACCTCCGCAGGTATGATGCGACCAAGCTTCCAAAGAAGGTGTATCCGGGCAAGATCCATCCTTACCAGCGGATAATCGCTGAGATGCGGGAGATCCTCCTGGAGATGGGTTTTGAGGAACTCTACGGGGGCATTGTACAGCAGTCGTACTGGAACTTCGACGCACTCTTCCAGCCTCAGGACCATCCTGCCCGTGAAATGCAGGACACCTTCTACCTTCGCGAGACCCTCCCGCTCCCAAAAGGGTACGAGAAGGTGAAGGCCATGCATGAGTCCGGTGGCGAAACCTCTTCGACTGGCTGGGGTGGAGCCTGGACGGAGGAGAAGGCCGAACAGTGCGTGCTCCGGACCCACACCACGAGCGTATCGATCCAGCACCTTGCAAAGAACCCGAACCCCCCTGTCAAGGCCTTCTGCATCGGCAGGGTTTACCGTCGTGAAACGATCGACACAACCCATCTTGCCGAATTTGAGCAGCTCGAAGGAATCGTTATGGACGAGGGTGTAACCTTCGGGAACCTGCTTGGCATCCTCCGCGAGTTCTATCACCGGATGGGTTTTGAGGGTGTACGGTTCAAGCCCTCTTATTATCCGTATACCGAGCCAAGTCTCGATGCCGAAGTGTATGTCGAAGGCATCGGCTGGATCGAGATGGGTGGCGCAGGCGTCTTCCGCGAGGAGGTCACCGCTCCGCTCGGGATCAACTACCCCGTCCTTGCCTGGGGGCTTGGCGTGAGCCGGATTGCAATGCTCCGTCTCGGCCTGAAAGATCTCCGCTACCTGCACCGGAGTGATGTGGCGTTCCTGCGGGAGACCCCTGCCCTTCGGCCTGCGAAAGGAGGTATCTGAAATGGCCGTCATTACCCTCCCCTATAAATATCTCGAACGGCTCACCCGCACTGATAAGAAGACGATCCTCGACAAGGTCGCCCTCATCGGCTCTGACGTGGAACGAATTGAGGAGGATCATGCGGATGTGGAGTTCTTCCCGGACCGCCCCGACCTCTTCTCTCCCGAAGGAGTAGCCCGGGCTATGCGGGGATTCCTGGGAATCGAGACCGGGCTGCCAGGGTACCCTGTGAAGCCCTCGGGAATATCATTCGCCGTGGATCCCGCCCTTGCAAATATCCGCCCTGTCCTTGGTGCAGCGGTTATCCGCGGGATTGAGTTCGACGACGAATCCATCCAGAGTATCATGTCCCTGCAGGAGTCGCTCCACTGGGCAGTTGGCAGGGGCAGGAGCAAAGTGGCGATAGGCATCCACGATCTCGACACGGTCAAACCACCGTTCCGATACATCGCTTCGCCGCGGAGCAGGAAGTTCATCCCGCTCGATTATACCGAAGAGATGACAATGGATGAGATCCTCGAAAAGCACCCGAAAGGCAGGGATTACGCCAGAATTGTCAGGGACTTCCCGCGTTTCCCCTTAATCGTGGACAAGGATGACCATGTCCTCTCGTTTCCCCCAATCATCAACGGCGAACGGACGCGGGTTACTATCGACACGAAGAATATCCTCCTCGACACAACCGGCACTGATAAACGGGCTGTAAGTGTAGCCGTCAACATCATTTGCACGGCAATGGCTGAAGCAGGCGCAAAGATCGAAAGTGTCGGAATTAACGGGGTTCAGACGCCAATCCTGGCCCCCTCAGAACGGACCGTGAGCGTGAAAGAGTGTTCACAGCTGCTCGGCATAGAACTGACACCCAATCAGATGGCGGAGCTGCTCAGACGGATGCGGTTTGGAGCTGAGCCGGTTGGGGCTGCACAGGTAAAGGTACAGGTGCCCTGCTACCGGGCTGATGTCATGCACGACTGGGATATCTTTGAGGATGTGGCGATTGCGTACGGGTATGACAAAATCATGGACCCCCCGCCGGCTACCTTCACCGTTGGAAAACCGCACCCGGTGCAGGTTTATGCTGCTCTTGCCCGGGAGGCATTTTGCGGGCTGGGGTATCTCGAAGTGATGCCGTTCACCCTTACGAGCGAGGAGATTCTTTACAAAAAGATGCAGCGGCCTGAGCGGGACGGGGTGCTCCATGTTATGCACCCGATAAGTATCGACAATACCGTGGTCAGGACCGATCTTATCCCCCTGCTCCTTGAATTC
>DATMWO010000099.1:0-3497 GCA_035562475.1 Methanoregula sp. | reverse complement strand
GAACATCAACGTCTAAGGACAGAGAGAAGGATCCAATGTTTTTTAGCTCTGGAGAAAGAGGTATGAATCTGTAACGTTCACACCGGAATTATAAAATCACCAGAATTCGATGGACTCCACTTCAGGGCTTCTTGAGAGCACGGCCTCCAAGAAGTTTTTTTAAATTTTTAGTCATCAATCCGCCGCGGGGGCGTCCCTTCGGGGGCGGCGGCATTCATCTTACCTGTTGGATAGTGGGGTAACAATCCCTGCAATCTCTTTGAATACTACGTTTTTCAGAGGAAATGTTAAAAAAAACCTGAACAATCAACTGGGTTTTCTCCCCCGCCGCTTGACTCTCCCGAATTCGATAACCCTGGAACAGGAAATACGTCATCATCGCTTCTTGAGCGCATGAGTGGAATGGGTTGACAGGTACGGTCCCCTTCCGTCATCTTACCAATGCTTTGAATCTCATATCATAGTAAAAGGAATTATAAAAGCCCGTTTTTCTCATTGAGGATTCCGGTTATTGTACCATGACTCATCAGGACAGGAGGCTTACCCACGGGTTTGGCTCTCTTTAAAAGAATATCCGGATCCTGTCATAATCCTTCACGAATCGAATGTTTCCGGCAAAAAACGTACTTTTATACTCATATACACCTACACTGTGGACAGAAATACACAAAATTCTCTGGAGAATCCACCGTGAAGACATGTATCTATTATTTTACGGGAACCGGAAATTCGCTTGCAGCAGCAAAGAGTATCTGTTCGCAGCTCGGTGACGGTGAGTTGCTATCCATCACTTCGCTTACGGGAACTAATGGCGAGATAAAACCCAAAGCAGATCGTGTGGGTATTGTCTGCCCGGTGTATGATTTTGGCCTTCCTTCAATTGTCGCAGAATTTGTTCAGCGTCTCGATCTCTCACAGACAGGCTATTGTTTTGCAGTTCTTACTATGGGGGGTCTCGGGGTTTCGGCCCTGCACCAGCTCGATAAACTGGTCTTTACCCACAACAAACGCCATCTCGACGCAGCGTTTGTTGTCAGGATGGTAGGAAACTTTGTTCCGCTCTATGATCCGGTGAAAGGGGCAAAAAGGGAAAAGCTTCTTGAAGATGCAGATCAGCGTTTCAGGGAGATTGCAGCTAGTATCGACAAAGGACTTGTCGTGCGACCAGACATTGCGCTCCTTTCAGCGCTTCTGAAACGATTTACGTATGATGGTTTTATCAGAAGCATCCATGATGCCGACAAGAACTTTATTGCAGACGAGAGATGCACTTCCTGCGGAACCTGTGCCGCAGTCTGCCCGGTGAAGAACATAGAAATGATAGCGGAAAAACCGGTCTGGAAACACCACTGCGAACTCTGTTGTGCCTGTATCCACTTCTGCCCGGTCGAGGCGATCCAGTACGGACCGAAAACAAAAAAACGGGGACGCTATCACCACCCGGCGCTCACCATTGCTGACATGAAAGCACAACGGGGAGATTAAACCCGTTTCCCTTCGTTACCTTAATTGCGCTGAGAGCTCCCACCTACCCGTAAGGAATTTTTTATGGAGATACTGGAACCAAAAAAGATTGCCCTTTTAATAGCAGTGCTTGCTGGTTTTTTGACCCCTTTTGACCTTTCCGCGGTCAATATCGCCCTGCCAACCATCGCCAGCGAATTTTCCATTGACGCTGTTACGATCGGTTGGGTTGCATCCGCCTATCTGCTTGCATCCGCGGTCTTTTTAGTACCGTTCGGCAGAATCGCAGATATTCACGGGAGGAAAAAAATCTTTTCTGCCGGGCTTATGATTTTTACCCTGGCCTCATTCGCCATCGTATTTTCTGTGTCACCTGTCATGATCATCTTCCTCCGCGTAGTGCAGGGAATGGGAGCGGCACTCATCTTTGGCACTGCTGTTGCTATCCTGACATCAGTGACACCCCCCCAGGAACGGGGAAAAGCGCTCGGGATCTACACAACTGCGGTCTATCTCGGCCTTTCAATGGGACCATTCCTTGGCGGTTTTCTTGTCACCAGTTTCGGCTGGCGCAGTGTTTTTTTGGTGAACGTTCCGCTGGGTATCCTGATACTTGCCATCATCCGGACAAAACTTGAGGGTGAATGGGCTGATGCCCGCGGAGAATCATTTGACATTCCTGGGGCACTGTTATATGGATGTGCACTGGTCTGCGTGATGTACGGGTTTTCTCACCTGCCAAATGTTTCCGGTGTCGTCCTTGTCGTTGCGGGCACACTGGTCCTGGCCGCGTTTATCTGGTGGGAGCACCATATCCCAAGTCCGCTTATTAACCTGTCACTGTTTTTGAAAAACCGGGTATTTGCGTTTTCCAATCTTGCAGCCCTTATCAATTACAGTGCCACGTTTTCCGTCACATTTTTCCTCTCCTTTTACCTGCAGTATATCAAATTATTTTCACCTGCGGTTGCCGGCACTATCCTTGTCACCCAGCCGGTTGTGCAGGCTCTGTTCTCATCCTTTGCCGGCAGGCTCTCAGACCGCATTGAGCCGGGCAGGATTGCATCAGGGGGAATGGCAATAACTGCCTGCGGGTTGTTTCTTCTTTCGTTCCTTTCAGCTGATACATCCCTTACGTACCTGATCGGCACACTCATCCTGCTCGGGCTGGGTTTTGCCTTCTTTTCATCACCCAACACCAATGCGATCATGAGTTCGGTGACAAAACCGTATTACGGTGTAGCGTCCGGCACCCTGGGCACGATGCGTCTTGTTGGCCAGATGTTGTCCATGGGTATTGCGATGGTGATCATCTCTGTTTTCGTCGGCCGTGTCATGATTACACCGGAAGTTGGTACCCAGATTCTCATGAGTATACAGACAGGTTTCACCTTCTTTGCCCTGCTGTGCTGCTGTGGTATCTTTTTCTCCCTGGTACGGGGATCGGTCCGGGAAAACTGTGAAGGAACCTGTCCGGATAAAAAGCGGTAACAAGGGACAGGTATTTTCCTGGCATTGTTTCTTTGTTCTCCACAATCAGCCCACCGATCGGTATCTAGTATGTCGGAAGTATTTATGCAAGCGGATACCGAGTTCGGGAAAAAAGAGTACCTTTACCGTGGCTGTCCGATCGCTGCCTCACGACATTTTGCCCATCCCATAACGAACTCAGGACACGTTTACCCTCGCACAGGGATAATTTTGTACCGCAGGTAAACTGGATTATAGCTCCACACGTGCAAACTCATCTTTCCCGGCACTGCATTCCGGGCAGAGCCAGTCATCGGTCAGGCTTATAAAATTCACGCCAGACGGGATACCTCCGATCGGATCTCCTGCTTCAGGGTCTTAGATATAACCGCATACAAGACACTCGAAGCAATCAATCTCTGTTCCCCTGCAGAGAATTGAATAGTGTTTTCCAATAAAAATTTTTGGCATGTGCACTCTTCAAGATTCAAAAAAACTCGACAAAATGGTTCCTCTGACTGACAAGGGACAATAAGGACATACTGCATAAATACTCACCGAGC
>DATMWO010000098.1:0-2059 GCA_035562475.1 Methanoregula sp. | reverse complement strand
AAAAAAATATTCTAATTCGTTTACTTTATTCAATCGAGCAGGGCACCCATTGCCTCATCGTACCGTGCACCCATGACATAGTCGATGCCGGATACTTCTGCTGCTTCCGGGGTAAGTGCCATCAGATCTTCACGGCTCATTGTCGAGAGCCGGAAGTTTCTGCTGCCCGCCATGATCTGCTGGAGACCGGTCCTGAACTTCTGGGAGTATGTGTAGATACCGACCGCACCCATTGGAATATCCTTCATTCGTGCACCGTACTTCTCCTTGAGCTCTTCATAACAGACAAAAATCTCTTCGATATTGTTACCATACTTCGAAACGGTCTTGGGAAGATCACCTTCTTTGATCCACTTCTCAATATTCTTGCCTACCATGCCGGGGATCATAAGTCCTCTGCCCATACAGACTGCCTTGAAATAGGGGCTTCCCATGGCGAGTGCCTTGAATACACCAGGTTCATCGGAGAAACCACCTGCCATCGCAAGGTCTGGGACCCGGAAGCCTTTCTTATCCAGCTTACCGGCGAATTCATTAGCAAGTGACTGCAGGTAGAACGTAGGAATACCCCATTCGTTCATCATCGGCCACGGGCTCATACCGGTCCCGCCCGGTGCACCATCAATGGTGAGGAGGTCAATCTTAGCCTCGGAACTGTACCGGAGGGCCATAGCCAGTTCAACCATGGAGTACGCGCCAGTCTTTAAGGTGACCCGTTTGAAACCGATGTCACGCAGCCGGTCAACCTCTTCAAGGAAACCCTCTTTGGTGACAAAGCCGAGCCGGGAGTGGCGTTCGAATTCCTTGATAGCCCCTGCTTTGAAAGCCATCTGGTTCTCTTTCAATGTCGGATCGGGTAATACGATATATCCACGCTTCTTGAGCTCGATTGCGCGCTCAAGCGACTTGACCTTGATCTCGCCACCAATGCACTTGGCACCCTGGCCCCACTTAAGTTCAATCGTATCCAGGTTGTGTTTGCTCGCGACATACTCCGCGGTTCCAAGCCGGGTGTCTTCCACATTCATCTGGACGAGCATTTCTCCAAAGCCATCGTAGAATTTCTTGTACACATTAATGCGACGATCCATCTCGGGAGACTCGATAACTTTACCTTTGGCATCGCGCTTCAGACCGGGATCAATTCCACAGACATTTTCACCGCAGACACACGTGATACCGGATATTGCTGCACCGATGGCAAAATGTTCCCAGTTAACCCGTGCTATTTCGGTTGATCCCAGAGCACCGGTGAAAATTGGCAGTTTCATCCGGACTTTTTTGTCCCATCCGTACTCGGTCTCGGTATCCACGGTTGAGAAGACCGCTGTATCCGGACCGGCTTCGACACCGTCAGGAAGTCCCCATGCACCGACAGCATATCCCTGAATATTCAGATGGGAATAATCAATCGGATAGTTCTTGTCAGCACCTGCAGTGATCTCACCGAATGGACCGGGATATAAAACCTCCCTACCCCTAAACGATGATAACCAGATCTCGCAGCTGCCTTTGCATCCATCTAGGCAACGGGTACAGATACCAGAACATGGGGCGACATCCCGTGAACGGTTCACCGTCCCCGTTGCTTCATTTGCATTTGGTTGTCTAAGATTCATGAATACACTCCATTGGAATAACTGGATGACCTTCGATCTGAACGAAGATGTGGTTTGAGCGAAAATCGATCTCAAACTAAATGATTTAAAACTCGTTCAGTAATAAGCGCTTGCTTTCCACCCTCATTTAAACTTTACTGTTTTAAACCGTGATGACGGCATGATTATCACACATTTTCTGGGAAAAATTGATCCAAATTCAGGAAAATACAAAAAAAATTACCAGTTTAAAAAAAAAGATCAGAAACTCAAATGACAATTAAATCATATGCGCTGCTTCCCATCCCTATCTCTTCAGCATACCGTATCTGACGGTATCCATCCGTCTGTGCATGAACTCCCGTGAATTTGTCCTCTCCTTTACGATGATGGGCGATGAGAAGCGAATCGGTAAACCCTGTCTGCCGGTTTACGAGTTCATAACTTGCTGCATCAATAGC
>DATMWO010000097.1:0-9001 GCA_035562475.1 Methanoregula sp. | reverse complement strand
CCTTACTCCTTCACCTACACCTACCCTTACTTCCTCACCTACACCTACCCCTACTTCCTCACCTACACCTACTGTTACGTTATCCCCGGCACCCACCCTCACATCAACAATGCGTCAGACCCCAGCTGCATTTGAAGGTTCGGGAAATAATGATGACCCAGTTCCTCTGCAATCAGTTACACCTGTGCTTCATGTCGCGGGATCGCCTGGTTGCCAGACCGTGAATGTTGGAGGGAATTCCGCAATCAGTCGCGTCACCGTATCCGGGCAGGATATTGCTGATATTATTGTTACCGCAAAAAAACTTCCCTCTTTACCCTCGGAGGTCACTCCTTTAGATATCCCGGTTTACCAGTACATTGATGTCATCCCGGCACGCTTCACGGCCATTTCATCGGTACTGATAGAATTTAATGTGCCTCTTTTTTCAATACCTGACCATCCTGAGTCGTCGAACAATGTCAGCCTGTGCATGCTCAATAACAGAACCTGGATATGCCTCCCTGCCACCTTGACAGGAAGTAAAAACGGTAATGCGATGTATCGTGCAGAGAGTCCGGAATTTTCCCTTTTTGCCATCACTATTCGAAATGAGACCGAGATCGCTTCATTCGGAAATATACCTGCTCCATCAATGGTATCGGAAATGAGTTCCGCATATAAATCCCGGGAATCGAACATTTCAGCCATTCCAGATATTCCGGTGAAAATCGCACCGGACGAATCGAATACAGGATTTTCTTTCCTACCTCTTGTCATCAGCACCATGGGAGTTTTAGGGATTGGGATGGGAGTTGTCCTCTTACGAAGCCGGTGGGAACGTTAACAGTCAATACCGGCCCTGTACCAGGATTTTTTTGCTAACCATCCGGTTAGATGATATAACCTGAAAAATCACATGAATATTAAATCAATAAATGGCTACATGTACCTTGATGACAGAGAAACCCTGTGATACCTGTAATAAAGAGTGTGTTGGCGGTATCATTTATGGCAATTGTCAGCAATTCCTCAAATGGCGCAGTGAGCTGAATCAGATAGACGTTTGTCTGGACCTTATTCTCTCTATGAGCCGGGTAACCGTTACTTCTCAATAATACTCTTTCGCAGGTTTCTGGAAGACATCAGTCACCTGCCCTGCGTTTTTTTTAACCAGATCGAATACCCAGCGGCTTACGCTTGGCGCAACATTACCACACCGTCGCCGTACAACCACGTCAAACCCCTTTTTGCCAAATTCCCTGACAAGCGCATCCGCCTGGTCCCGGTTTTTGAAGGTATAGAAATGGATCATCCCCCCGGGTTTTACCCGCATTGCAAGAACATCAAAGATCCTATCCATCCCGTACGGAGTCGGAATGATCGCGCGATCGAACAGGGAAACCGTGATAAGTGACCTATCAAAGGCATCACCTGGAAGAGTAGTGACCCTGTCCTTAACACCGTTCACCTGAATATTCCTGATAAGCCAGCGGTATGCCTCCGGATTCTTCTCAATGGCAATGATACGAGCACCCCGGGCTGCTGCCGGAATCACAAAGGGTCCCACACCACAAAAGGGTATAAGTACACATTCACCGGACTGTACCTGGTCAGTGACCCGTTTGCGTTCGCTTGCCAGCCGGGGATTGAAAAAAACGGCACCCACATCGAGCTCGTACGCAGACCCATACTCATGATGGACAGTAACAGTTTCTTTTCCCGCAAGAATTTCATAGCAGGCTGTACGGTTGCACCCATTGAGCCGGGAAATTTTATTGAGTACCGTTTTGATAGTGCAGCGCTTCGAGATGATGGCTCGGGCAATGGCCCCCTCATGCCCCACAAGGTAAGGGGACAATGAGAGAACGGCAATATCCCCTACCACATCGAAATGGTCAGAAAGGTGGCAGAGAGTTCGGTCGGGGATGATACCCCTCATCTGATCCTTCAAACCCATGATTACCGGAAATGTTTGGGTTGTGTCCTGATAACCATGATTGGGATTTTGGAGTTGTTTCTCAATGAACCCATATATTAATGAACCATTACTCCTTTGTTCTCTTCATTATGACACAGGTCCGCGCTGTTGAACGCGTTCTCAGGGCATTCCCGACGGTTGAAGGTGCCGGGGTCCGTCTGCACCGGGCATTCGGCAGCTATGAGGTCCCGCAGTTTGACCCTTTTTTAATGTTTGATGATTTCAGGGCACCGCGGCCGGAAGATTACCTTGCCGGTTTTCCTACGCACCCTCACCGTGGCATAGAGACCGTCACCTATATGCTCAAAGGATTCGTGAAGCACAAAGACAGCATGGGAAATGCCGGCAGCGTTAACGCTGGCGATGTACAATGGATGACTGCAGGATCCGGTATTGTTCATTCGGAAATGCCAAAACCGGTGAAGGGGGAGATGGGGGGATTCCAGCTCTGGGTAAACCTGCCCCGGTCATTTAAGATGATGGATCCGCGATACCAGGAAATAACGCATACTCAGATTCCGACAGTCTCTCCGCTCAAAGGTGTCACTATCAGGGTGATCTGTGGTATCGTACAGGGTGTTAAGGGTCCGGTGCGGGATATTGTCGCTGATCCTGAATACTTTGACGTATCCATGGATCCGAATGCTGTTTTCTCTCATCCGGTAAAGGAAGGATATACTGCTTTTGCCTATGTTATTGGCGGGGAAGGGACGTTTGATCAAAAGGAAGGGTATCAGATGAATAACCGGGATCTGGTCCTGTTTGGCAATGGGTCGTCGGTATGGGCCCGATCATCCGGAAACGGTTTTCGATTCCTCTTCTTTTCCGGAAAACCGATTCATGAGCCGGTCGCGTGGCGGGGTCCCATTGTCATGAACACGACTGAAGAACTGCGTCAGGCATTCCGGGAATATGAAGAAGGGACGTTTATCAAAAAGAACGCCTGAGTTTTTTTTTAATCGTGGGAAGTGACATTACGAAGAAACCCTCCTTTTTTACCTCTTCAGATAACGTGAGATTTTTCCTTCAGGATACGGCATTCCGGCAGATTGTTGAAGTGCCGGAATACCGGTTCGATGATATGCGTCCCCATGACCGTGTCATCGACATCGGTGCTAATGTGGGGGCGTTCTGCATCCGTGCATCCCGCTGCTCTCAGTACATTGTCGCGGTTGAACCGGTGACTGCATCCCTTCTCCGTCAGAACATCCAGCTGAATGAGGTTCCTGTCCGGGTCATTGAGGGAGCGCTTGGTGACGGGAAGCCAAAAAAAATCATATGGGATGATTGCGAGGTTATTTCACCAACGTATCCGCTCCACACAATCATCAGGATGGCCGGAGGATGTGATTTCCTGAAATGCGATTGTGAAGGGGCTGAATGGCAGATAGTCCCCGATGATCTCGCGGGTGTCCGCCGCATTGAAATGGAACTGCATATTCCACCTATCAGCGGGCCACCGAACCCGGCACTTCTCGATTACCTGAGCCGTCACTATCATTTCGTGATTGAGCGAAGACCCGTGCATACAGCGCTCGGGGTGATGGGTGTGCTCCATGCTGAACGAAAGGAATGAGTGGAACTGCTTTTTTCATAAAGCAGGGAAGCATGGACACCCAAAAATTTGGTATCCTGTTGCCTATGTGCCAAGCTTCAAGAACCGGCACGGGTAAAAACAGTTCCGGGAACAGGTATGTGCACGGAAAGTAGTGAACAGAAAAATGTAATGCTCGACCGGGTTCTTGCAGAGCGCCGCTCGTACAGGATGTTCGGTCCGGAATTTCCTCCCGAAGATGAGATAAGGCGTATAATTCATGCCGGGCTTCTTGCTCCGTTTGCAGCAGCTGCGGTAGGGAATGCTACGGATTATTTCCGCCGGTTCTTTGTAATGAAGAAGGGATCACAGAGTCTGCATGCGGCAGCTCCACTCGTCATGGCAGAAATCCACCGTATGTCAGAAAGCCTCCATGAGGAAATGAAAAACAACCTGCGACTTCGGGAACACGCGATGGGATTTGCCCAGCGACTGGCAATGATAAAAAAACGAGGGGTTGTACCCGGAATTGGCACAGCACCGTACTATGTTGTGGTCGCGGAACGCAAGGGATATCCGCCCGTCGAAATGCAGTCGCTTGCACACTGCATGGAAAACATGTGGCTGAAGGCTACTGCTCTGGATCTCGGGTTTCAGCTGGTATCGATTACTTCGGAGATGGCACAAAACCCTGAGTTCTGTAACCTTCTCGGGATTGCCCCGGGTGAATGGGCACTGATGGGATGTGCAATCGGTTATCCCCAGGAAAAGCTCTCTCCATCCATCCGCCCCCCATCTGAGGATGTTACCCGGTGGCTGGAGTAATTTTTGGGTATACTACCAATCCCGCCCTGCCTTTTTTTATTCGCCTGATGATATTTTTACAAAGAGAGAATCGTAATGAAAACCGCTTAACACTCATTGGAGTTTCACCCATACCGGTATGACTCCCCTCAAAAGCGATAACCCCAAAACAGGGTATATGTCATGATGGCGATACGTGCAGGGGGGGTAGGGGGGCAGCGCCACTGTCACCACCTTCCTGGTTCCTTATTTCCGTTTTTTGAGTTTTTCAATAAGACCCGATACCCGTTCCTGAGCCGCCTCAGTTGCCGCTCTATCCCGTTCAATCCGGATCGTAAGGATATCCCCTTCCCGGCAGCCGGGGGGAAGCAGTGAGACGGGAATATTCACCCGAACTGATTCGTCTTCGCGCGGGATCAATACCGCTACGGTTCCTTCTATCCGGTCGATGGTCGCCTTCATTTCCGGTCACCTTCAGATCTCTGGTCGATAATCGTTCCCTTACCGTCTTTTAAGATTGCCGTGTCTCCGCTGTTACCCCAGACTGGATCATTTTTGCCCATGAAGAGGGCGGTGTTGTTCAGCGTACCGGTTCCTGAAAAGATTGTGACCGATTCATTGGGCACAAGGAAAATTGCCGGGAATGTATAGAGGATACCTTGATCCCTGTCAGAGAGGGTCCAGCCCGCGATGAGCACCGTGTCATGTCCTCTGTTGGTCAGCTGCACCCATTCCCCGTTCAGGTTCTGCCGGTCATCACCCGGTGCATCGAACTGTGTTGCGCTGATAGATATCGATGAGGCGTTGCCAATCTGGGGAGCGGTAAGCACAGGAACGGGAATAGTGTAGTCTGCCGGTAACAGGGGCAGGGTAACAGCAGGGAGAGGAACAGGGTCAAGGACCGGGAACGTCGGGATGGTGAAAGCCGGTTTTGCCGTGGCAATTTCCCGTATTGCCGAAACGTTCCAGATACCAGGATCCCTCGTATCCGTTTTCACCGAGTAGGACAACCCATCGGTCCGGACCATGACGGTCCCGTCACGGTCGGTGCGGTAGACCGTTACCCCGCTTTTTTTCAGGAGATCGAGTGTCTCCTTGTGCGGGTGGCCGTAGGGATTGTCCTCCCCCACGAAGAGAACACCCAGTTCCGGATGGACCCGTTCGAGGAAACCGGGTGAGGTTGAAGAAGAACTCCCGTGATGTGCAACTTTCAGGATCTCGGCATCGAGCGGGTAACCACTCCTGATCAATGCCTCCTCTCCCTCTCCATCTATGTCCCCGGTCATCAGGAAGTCTATGGTGCCATAGGATATGCGGAGTACGACAGAGTTTATGTTCGGGTCGTTACCAATCCGCTGCGCAGGTGGCGAGAGGACAAAGACCCGTAAAGCCGGGTCAACATCAATGGTCTGCCCCTGCTCTGCCACCCGGTAAGGAATATTTTTCCGGTCGATCATTTCGAGAAAATGCTCATAGACCGGTGAGGGAGAAGGTATGCCGGCGTCGAGCACCTGGCCAACCGGAAAGGCTGCGAGTACCATTTGCATCCCGCCGATGTGATCGGAGTGCGGGTGCGTGGCAACCAGAAGATCTATCCTTGTCACACCGCGTTTTCTCAAATCACGGACTACCTGATCCTCCGTATCGACCTCCCCGGCATCGATCAGTATCGTTTTTCCCTCAACGATAAAAAGGGTGGAGTCCCCCTGCCCGACATCAAGGAAATACACCGATAACTTTCCCTCGTTCTCGGCGAGATGGGTGTGACCGGCATTGGTAAAAACGGGAATGATGACATTCTCAAGGCAGCCGGTTGTGACAACACCGGATACCAGGATGAGAAATATCGCGACAAATACTGATGCCTGGAAGATCCAGGACGTTCTCTTTTGTTTTCCCATATCAGCTGCTCTGGGCACGGCAGACAAGCTCATGGGCTGCCCGGGCTGCACTCTCCCGGATCTCTGCTTCACCGGGGATTTCTCGCTCGAGCATCAGCACCTTTCCATCGCAGATCGTTGTTTCGACTGCACCGCCATTGCAGGAATACACGAGATTGGAGCTGGTATGATGGAGCGGGGTGTTACATACCGTGTTCGTAGCAACCAGCACGATATCTGCCGGTGCACCGATAGCGAGTTTTCCGGTCCCGAAACCCAGTGCCTTTGCACCGTTCACCGTTGCCATGCTGAGTGCTTCCTGTGCCGGAAGGAGTGTGGGATTGTTCCAGTAAAATTTCTGCAGGAGGGCTGCGATCTTACTCTCTTCAAACATATCGAGATTGTTATTTGAGGCACAGCCATCGGTACCGATACAGACATTTACGCCGGCACCGGAAAGCCAGTGGCAGGGCATCGCACGGTGTGTTGCAAGTTTCATGTTGCTTGCCGGGTTGTGGGATACATGCACCCCTCGGCTCCCGAGCAGCGAACACTCCGCTTCATCCAGCCAGCAGCCATGCGCGGCGACAGTACGGGGGGTAAGAATACCGCATTCATCAAGAAGGTAACCGGGACGTTTACCGTACCGCGCTATGCAGTCATTCACTTCCCCCTCCGTTTCAGAAAGATGGATATGGATACCAATCTTCTGTTCCCGGGCAAATTCAGCACACCACTGCAGCCCTTCCCTGGATACCGTGTAGATCGCATGCGGCCCTGCGGCGGCTTTGATCCGGGGGTTGTTCAGGCCTCTTATATGTGCAGCAAGGTTCTCTGTCGCTTTGCACTCTTTCTCGCGTTTCTCTTCAGAGAAGAGATCGATGAACCCGTACGAGAGCACTGCACGAATACCGGATTTGTCAACCGCCCGGGCTGCATCATCCATAAAGAAGTACATATCATTGAATGCAGTTGTACCACTCCGTATCATCTCAATGCAGGCAAGGCGGGTACCATGGAATACGTCTTCACAAGTCAGGTGTGCTTCGAGCGGCCAGATCTTCTGGGTGAGCCAGTCCTGCAGGATCATGTCATCTGCATATCCCCGCAAAAGCGTCATTGCTGAATGAGTATGCGTGTTCACGAAACCCGGGAGTGCGATCGCTCCATCGCCATCGATGATAAACTCGGCTTCACCTTTGTGCTTTTTCCGATCCTGTTCACCAATGCTGGAGATAGTGCCCGTTTCATCAACAAAAATATCGACCGGGTTGCCGTCAATTGTCACGTTGGTAATCAGGAATGAATACTTCTTTTTGAAAATGTCTTCCCTGTCATGGTCCGCCATCGGTATCACCCCATATCCCTGATGATAGTATTTACAATCTCTTCAGTCCGGTCCCGGTTCTCCCGGGACGTGGACAGGATGTGCTCGTAGGTGAGTACCCCGGGACCCAGCCCGTTCGCGTAATTATCTACCGTGCAAAGCGCTGCAAATTCCATACCGAGTTCGCATGCGAGGGTGGCCTCTGAGGCAACGGTCATCCCCACGACATCAGCTACCCATCCGAGTGCATTGACTTCGGCAACCGTTTCGATCCGGGGGCCCGGGGTCTGGACATATATCCCGCCAAACCGTGCCAAGGGGACCAGTTTTGAAAGTTTTTGTGCAAGTTCCCGGGAGAGTTCCGGGCGGACATGCTCAATATCGTGATCGTGTATCGACGGGGTATCAGACAGGCAGATATAATCGGTGGGGATCAACAGGGATCCGGGGGCTATCTTCGGCTTGAGTGATCCGGAAGACCCGAAGGCAACAATACGGTCAACGCCGGCAATTGCAAGTGCTGCCAGATGTGCCCGGTGATTGATCCGGTGGGGGGGAAGTCCGTGCTGGTGTCGCATCAGCATCACGATATTCCCTTTGAGTATCTCCGCAGAACCAAAAGGTGTGCTCACCGTCCGCTTCTCAAGTGAGGGGAGCGTGGAAAATAAAAGACTCGTGCCACCTATAATACCCAGCATCAGCACCACCTCGTATGCAGTGCTGATCCTTTGTCAAATCCGGTTATTCGTGATCCCTGCATGCACAACCTGCACTTTACAGAATGATTGTTTCCGTCACCACTAATATTTAGCGCAAATCCGCGCTGGATAATTTTTTTTAGAGTAAGCGTAAATTCGTGAACGAACCATACTTTTCTATGGCCGGATTCGAGACCGTGAGCGATGATACCATAAAAAAGGGCTATTGTACGGATATCTATTTTGTACGTACAGAAGAAACACTGCGACTGGCAAAGATCAATCCGTTAGTCTCCATGGAAGTGACCGCATCTGCACTTCCGGATGAATGGGGAGTTTTCTGTGGACTCTCTGATGTCATTGCACTTCTGGAGGGTATCCCCGTCACGGTTGAGGCAATGCCGGAAGGCAGCATTTTTTTGAAAAATGAACCGGTACTGAGGATTTCGGGAAAGTACCGGGATTTTTGCCGGTATGAAACAGCGGTCCTCGGATTCCTCTGCCATGCTTCAGGTGTTGCCTCTGCTGCTGCCCATATAACACGCGCCGCTGACAGCCGTCCCGTCTATTCTTTTGGTTCGCGCCGGCAGCACCCGTCAATCGCCCGGATGATCGAGCGTGCAGCATGGATAGGGGGTGTTGATGGTGTCTCGAATATCTGTGCGCCGGAGGGGATGCCGGTCGTCGGTACGATGCCGCATGCGTTTGTGATGTGTTATAAAAAAGCGGAAGATGCGTGGCGGTCGTTTGACAAACACACCCCAAAAGAGGTGCCCCGGATCATGCTCTGTGACACAT
>DATMWO010000096.1:0-4610 GCA_035562475.1 Methanoregula sp. | reverse complement strand
ACACTTGAGAACCCGGTTTTCGCTATTGACAAAACCGGAGTCGTAATTATCTGGAATAAAGCCATGGAAGAGTTGACTGGTGCCCAGTCAAAAGAAATGATAGGTAAAGGAAATCGTGAGTATGCCATTCCTTTCTTTGGTGAGCCCAGGCCAATGCTGGTTGATTATATCGTCATTTCAACAGATAAAAGACAATCCGGAAAATTCCCTGGTATAAAACGAATGGGAAACACATTCATCGGTGAAATGGAAAAAGTGAAAATTCGTGAAAAACCGATGTTTTTATGGGGTAAAGGAACCGCCGTTCACGACGGCAAAGGTGTGCTGATTGCGGCAATTGAGACAATTACCGTCGTCGAACAACAGCAGGCAGCTCAAACACCAGGAGATTCAGAAAAGGAGATATATATCGGGGGGATATCAAGTCCTACACTCAAAGTCGCTGGAGGGAGCGCTAGCGGTACTCTTGCGGGCCTCATCCCTTCACCACCTAGGGGATATGGTATTTATGCAACAAACCGGCGGTTATTTGTTATACAAAATCCCGATTTTGATCTTTCAAAACCAAAGGGAATGCAGTATGGACCCTATGTTCTGGACGACCTTTTTGGTACCAGAGCAACCATTGATAATCGCCCAAAAACTATCGAAACAATTGAAAAATTATTGGTCTACGAGATTGAAAAACAAGATCTGGTAACGATAGAATTGATGAATCCGGTTCTGCTGCCTGGTTTCTTGACACTGTATAACAAAACGGGTGAGTCGTTCAGAATGTTTATCGATCATAAAACAGCGTTTTTACAGATTGAACATTTAATAAAATCATTCTATCCGGAAATTTTACGATTGGAGTAAATGAAAAATCCAGAATTTAATTCATTTTTTTCATGGATTACGCTGATTCATCCCTATCATTTTCATCAAAAAAAAATTCTTCGATATTACCGGTTATGACCAGCTTAAGGGAAAATGGGTAGGAAAAAATCATTTCACCAAGTCTTGTAAGTTGACGGGTATAAACTCGATATCAAGCTACAAGGCAAATTGATGTTGTCCCCATAGCTTTTTTGTTTACTACTACCATGTACGATTGTATGATCAAGGTTGCCATCAATGGTTACGGCACGATTGGTAAACGTGTTGCTGATGCAGTTGCCGCCCAGAAGGACATGAAAGTGATCGGGGTATCAAAGACCCGCCCGAACGCCGAAGCATTCGTAGCAAAACAACGAGGATACCCCCTCTATATTGCGGACTTATCAAAAAAGGCTGCATTCGAGAAAGCCGGGCTTATCGTTCACGGATCAGTCGAAGACATGTGTAAAGCTGCCGATGTTATTGTGGATGCAACACCGGGGGATGTCGGAGCAACGAATAAACCGCTTTACGAGAAACTCGGGAAAAAGGCACTCTGGCAGGGAGGCGAAGATCATGAGATCGCCGGCTTCTCCTTTAACTCGTCATGCAATTACAAGGATGCAATTGGCAGGCAGTTTGTACGAGTGGTTTCCTGTAACACAACCGGCCTGTGCCGTATCATTCATGAAATAGATAAAGAGTACGGAGTTGCGCATGTCCATGCAATTATGGTAAGGCGTGGATCCGATCCCGGGGAGATCAAAAAAGGACCGATAGATGCTGTGGTCCTCGATCCTGTGAGTGTCCCCAGTCACCACGGCCCCGACGTCCTGACAGTACTTCCTCACATCTCTATCACCACAATGGCGATGATTGTACCCACCACCATGATGCATATGCATGCAATCCAGATTACCACCAAAAAACCAGTCAGCCGTGACAGAGTTATTGATCTCATAAAAAATCATCCCCGTCTGGGGCTTATAAAAAAGACATTGGGAATAAAAAGCACTGCCGAACTCAAGGAGTTTGCCATGGATCTCGGCAGGCAGCGGTCTGACCTGTGGGAGAACTGCATCTTCGAAGAGTCCATCTACGCCAATAAAAACGAGCTCTGCTTTTTCCAGGCAATTCACCAGGAAGCTGATGTAGTTGTCGAAAATATCGATGCTATTCGCGCGATGGTCGGACTCGAGAAGGACGCGACAAAATCGATATTGGCCACCAACGGGGCTATGGGATTAAACCTCATCCAGAATAACCATTAACACCCATCATAACCCATTATTTTTAATGGATACGCACGAGCGGGTAACCCGAAATACTGTTGAAATTGTCACAGAAGACGAGCTCTGCACACTTCTCGGCCAAACACAAAAAAAGGTCTATGCAGGATACGAGCCAAGTGGTGAGATACATCTCGGCCATCTCGTTACCATAAACAAACTTGTGGATCTCCAGGCTGCTGGTTTTGAAGTCACCGTCCTGCTGGCCGATCTCCATGCATTCCTTAACCGCAAAGGAACAATGGAGAAAGTAGGAGAACTGGCGGAATATAATAAACGTTGTTTTGAAGGGCTTGGCTTGAAAAATGTGAAATATGTGCTTGGATCCGATCTTCAGCTGAACAGGGATTACGAACTGCTTGTACTCCAGCTATCCCAACAGATTACCCTTAACCGGGCAACACGAAGTATGGATGAAGTAGGGAGGCAGATGGATCATCCAACAGTTTCGCAGATGGTTTACCCGATCATGCAGATGGCAGATATCGCCATGCTCGGAGTAGATGCTGCTGTTGGGGGGATAGATCAACGGAAGATCCATATGCTGGCTCGTGAACACCTGATCAACTTCGGATATAAAGCTCCGGTTTGTATCCACACACCGATTCTTAATGGTCTTGATGGAAAAAAGATGTCGTCTTCACAGGGAAATTATATATCCATTGCTGATTCGGAAGAAGAAATTCGCAAAAAGTGCCAAAAGGCGTTTTGTCCTCCTGAAATTCCGGAAAATCCGGTTCTCCAGATATTCCAGTTCCATATATTTTCCCGCCTTTCTGAGGTTACCATTAAAAGGCCGGAAAAATTCGGTGGCGACCGAACTTTTACGAATTATCGGGAGCTTGAAGCATCCTACGGCAAGAGTGAAATTCATCCGCTTGACCTCAAGAAATCCTGTGGTGAGTCGCTTGTTGAGATACTGGAACCTGTGCGGGAATATATTCGTTGAGTTGGAAAATTACCTTATGGTTGTCGGGTGCTCTCTGTGAGTTTAGAGAAACGAATGGATCAATTCGATAAGAGACTAGAAGAGATGGGTGTCCGTATCAAAGATGCCAACCAGTTTAAAGTTTCCGAAGATGTTTTTGATGAGGTAACACTAATTGCGCTTTACAAGCTTGTCCATAAGAAATGGCTCTCAGTAATTGGCGGATCAATAAGTACCGGCAAAGAAGCGAATGTGTTTTATGGTGAGCGTGATGGAACAGCGATTGCCATTAAGATCTACCGAATCCGCACGGCAAATTTTACCACCATGAGCTCCTATATAGTTGGCGACCGAAGATTTTCCCGTGTGAAAAAATCCCGGAAAGAGCTGGTCTTTGCCTGGACAAGAAAGGAGTTCTCCAATCTTGTACGAGCCCGAGAGGCGGGTATTCCTGTTCCCGAGCCCCTTGTATGGGACAGGAATATCCTTATTATGTCATATTTAGGAAAGGATGAAATCCCGTACCCACAGCTTAAAAATGCTGATATTGATGATCCGGCTGGAATCTACACAACCATCATGAAATATATCGATACCCTTTACAACAAAGCTGAACTCGTGCATGGGGACCTGAGCGAGTTCAATATATTGTACGGTGACCAACCATATCTCATTGATATGGGTCAGTCAGTAACCCGAGATCATCCCCGTGCTTACCAGTTTCTGATGAGGGATATCCGTAACATCAACAGGTTTTTTAAAAACCGATGCGATGTGCGTAATGATGTCGAAATTTTCAATGCAGTAACCGGGCTTGATACCGCTGAACCATGATAAACGCTGATCCCGTTATGATAGTTATGGGAAGTGTGAAGTGAAAGAATAATAACATCCAAAATTCGAGGTGGAAAGAAAAATGATCCAGGAAGTAAAAATCGCCGGAAGCAGAGTGGGCGTTCTGATAGGAAAAGGCGGTGCAACAAAAAAAGAACTTGAAGTAAAGACCCACACAACGATTACCGTTGACAGCAAAGAAGGTCTCGTAAAGGTTGAGAGTTCTGAGGAGCACACAATATCGCTGCTGCGGGCCGTTGAGATTATCAACGCCATCAACCGTGGCTTCTCACCGGAACGTGCTTTTGAAATGATTGAGGATGAAGATCTTCTCCTCGATGTTATCGATCTCTCCGGTATGGCAGAAGGTCCAAGGCAGCTTGATCGGCTCAGAGGCAGGATAATAGGAAAAGATGGTCGTGCCCGTGAGCAGATTGAGGATATGACGGATGTCGAGATTTCTGTCTTTGGAAAGACTATTGCCTTGATTGGTTATCCGGAGCAGCTCAAAACAGCACGCGCTGCGATAGATATGCTGATAGAGGGAGTACCCCATGAAAATGTCTTTGCATTCCTGGATAAGAAAAAGAAAGAGGCAAAGCAGGATATGATTAGTTATTATTACTGATACCAAAAATACCCTCAAATATTCCCAATGCTTATAGATGAAATGGCTATCTTTCGCTTGGATATTACAATGG
>DATMWO010000095.1:0-14066 GCA_035562475.1 Methanoregula sp. | reverse complement strand
TGCCGACACCATCGCTTTCATCGGCAGGGATTTGCAGGATGCACGGGAGGTGGGGTTGATCGGAAGTTCAACACTCCTCCCCCGGGAATGCAGGGATACCCTTGGTGACTGCAACCGGGACATTATCAATACACTGATTTACGACCTGCTTGAAAACAGTGATACCGAGGATACGGGGTATATTTCGTACAGTCCCGAGGTAGAAACGGCACTTATTGCACTTCGCCAGTTTTCCCACATTCATATCTATGAGAACAAAAAACTTACAACCGAGCGTGAAAAGGTCAGGCAGATGTATGCAACACTGTTTATAAGCTACCTCGAAGATCTTGAAAAAAATACAAGGGATGCGGCAATTTTTACTGATTTTATTGACACAAACTGGATCAGCCGGAACTATATTCAGTCTGCTACCTGCGCCGAGCTGGTCCGGGACTTTATCGCCGGGATGACCGACAGGTATTTTGCTAAACGCTATGAGGAATGCGTAATTCCCCGCAGGGTGAATGGGAAATTCCGATAAAAACCCGAATATGTGCACTCACTCATACTTTCCCTTCAGGCCAGCCCAGCCGGTGAATCCGCAGTATATGCACCCTATACCCTCACAATGAAGGCACTGCCGTTTAGGAGCGGTCACCAGTACAACTCCGGTTTTGTTGCAGTAGAGACACCCTATCCCGCAACAGTGAGCACAGGTCGCGGATTCGTAGATTTTTTGTCTTTGTGTTATGGTAAGAATCCTCCCTTCCACATCATCTTATCCTCCATAATAATCTGAAAACAGGGTCATACATCTTCCTCATCAAGGTACCCGTCAAGTGCATCAAGAAGCTCTGCAGATGACTGATAGCGTTTCGCCGGATCTTTTTCAAGGCATTTGAGGATAATCTTCTCCACTACTGCTGCATCAGAATTGAACTCAGAGGGAGGAATCGGCTGCTCTCTCAGGATCGCATTTCCGACTTCAACAATGCTCTCACCCCCAAACGGAACTGAGCCGGTTACCAGTTCGTAAAAGACAACCCCCAGCTGGTAGATATCGGTCCGTTCATCGGTCCTTCCAAACTCCGAAGGAGAGACCTGTTCGGGAGCCGCATAGGAAAGTGAGAAGCCTGCTATGCTGGACTTTTTTACCTCATTGGCAAGCACCTTGCTCATCCCCCAGTCGGTGATTTTAGGAACGAAGTCTGTATCAAGAAGGATATTGTGTGGCTTGATATCCCGGTGGATGAAACCCTGCTGATGGGCATATTTCAAACCGTCCGCTATACCTCGGATCAGGTGTACCGCTTTCCAGACGGGGATTGGTTTCTCAATCGATTCGAGAGCATCGGGTACATATTCCATCTCAACGAAGGGAACAGGGAGAATATTAACAGCCGTAACTTTTACAATATTAGGATGTCGCAGCGTCTCCCATGCCGCAATCTCGTTGAGAAAAGATTTCCCGGTCATTTCATCGAAACTTATCGGGATCTTCACTGCGACCATCATTGCATCCGATTTTCGGCGAGCTGAGAAAACCCACGCAATACCGCCTCGTCCGATATATTTTATTTCAGTATATTTGCTCTCAAGTTCATTCGGGAAGAAGTTCATTTGTTCTGCAACCGATGTGAAAGTCCTGGTTGTCCCCGGAACTGTCGTACCCGTTTCGGGGATGGTTGCTGCCGGGCTAACCCGGGGGGCAGTCCTTGATATCTTTTGTGGGGAGGTTGATTCTTTACTGTCAGAAAGAGCCTCCTGCCTGCTTTCTTTATGTTTCAGCTGCCTGAAAATGATCAACACTACTGCACCTGCAACCAGCAGCACAATAAGCTCTACGACGAGAAGGGTGGTAGGTTGACCAGTGCCGGTTTTATCTGCAGGGGTTGGTTGAGGAGAAATGGGAGTCTGCGTTGCATCAGGAAGGGTAGTTTCAGGCCGCGCCGTTTGTTCAATCACGGGAAAAGTCGGCAGAGCGAATGGCTGAGGGGTAATCACCCCTCCGGTGACAGGGAGAACCTCGTAATAAAACGGTAAGGGATCCATCAGGGGAAATGCATCATTAATGTTCCGGGAGGATTCAAGGATCGCTTTCGGATTTGCCCCGATCATGATGCCATACGGTGTATCTCCAATCCCGTCACCATTTTTATCCTTTCCCCGGTAATCACGCCAATAATTACCCATGTTGCTCTGTTCATTAACGCCAAGATAGGTATACGTAAAAGGATCCGGAGAAGACCAGACCGAAGTCGCACTCTTGGAAATTACGTTCTGGGGATTGTCAAAATTGTTCCGGTAGATCTGGTTTGAGAGGGAATACTCGTCAAGCGTGATCCCGATTGTATTTCTTGATACGGTATTTTCTTCGATCAGGTTATTGTTTGAGTATTCAAGCGCTATTCCGACCTGGCTGCTGTTGGAAATATTGTTGCCATAAAGGGTATTTTTCATAGCTGACTCGAGCAGGATTCCTTTGGAATTGTTCAGGAATGTATTGTGTCTGATGGTGTTCTCACTGGACCTGATGCGCATTCCATTGAGTAACTCAATGTTCTGAAGAGTAAAGCCTTCAACCCTGCATCCATCGGCAAGAATTTCCATCGCGTTTCCTGCATTTGCCGGATCAATTATTGGTGGCCCGCCTCCGCTGTCAAACCCGGAAAGAATTATCCTTTTATCAAGCAGCAGATTTTCCGGGTATGTTCCACTATTCACAATAATCGAATCCCCGGGAAAAGCCTGATTAATCGCTGCCTGGATGCTGGTAAATTCAGCACCGGCAGGAGCAACGGTATATTCTGAAGCATGCGCTGCAGGTATGCTGATAATTGAAATAAGGATGATGATAACCAGGGAGAGGACAAAACGGTGAACTGGAATCATAGGCAGCGACTGTAATATTTATTTCCTGTTAAATTAGAGTTTTTGATATTTTTCTCTCTCCCCTTACAAGCAGAGAGTAGTGTATGCATGAATCAGTCGTTCTGCGGGATGATGATGAGAAGTTTAACCCCGGATACTCCTTTGGAGAACTCAATGAGATCTCCATCATGGATGGAAACTCGTGTATTTTTTTCAATGCGCCGGGTGTTGAGCTTGGTACCCCCCGTGCTCCCACAGTCTTCGATGTGCCAGCCTTCATTATTATGAAGAAATCTGCCATGAGGTTTTGATACCCTGGTCACCGCAGTATAACCATCAGAGAAAACGATATCGGTGTCAGGAGAAAACGCAGCCTGATTCTCGGGATCAATCCTGCCGATACGGATTTGATCGTTTTTCAGCATGAACACTTTCCCATCGTCAGGACCGCCAAGTACTATAGCGGTGGGTATATTTCCCAGAACCTCTTTTGAGAGAGTATTTTTTACCTCTTCCAAACGGCGGGAAATATCGCTTCCCATGATCTGCACCCGAGTATTGGAAAAAAGACCCAGATTCCTTATGATTGCTTCAAGCCCACCGGGTACTATGGAATATTCCCAGACCGGATGAATGCCCTTTGATGTGGGGGCACCCAGTCCTGCCTCTTTTTTTATCACACCTACACTCAGGAGCTTATCAAGATGTTTTTTAGTATTTTCATAGCTGGTCTCGATCTCCTTTGAAATGGCACGGGCGTCACGGGGCTTTTTTTCGAGAAATTTCAGTATTCTGAGCCGCGCGCTGCTTGAGAGCACATCCAGATACTCTGACAGTTCTTCCAGTGAGTCTGAATCTTCACGAATTATAATTGTCGGACTTTTGTCCGCCTGATTCATTGCACTCCTCCAGGGTCACATCTGATTTGTTTTCAATAACCCGATAGTAAATAGACTATAAGGTCGTAACGGTTTATATTCTCTCCCTGTACTGCCATTCCTGTTTGTTCATGGCTGTAACTCATCGGTTCAATAGTCCAACCACTATGATTTTGGGTATTTATCAGTACCTGCCATTAAACAATATACTCAGGTGATACACGAAACGCATTCGGGGTGTCACCGACCCATCCAATGCACATTGAACCAGATTAAAACCCCATACTAAAAGACAACAAAGGAACGTTCAAAACAAGATCTCACTCCAGAGAAAGAGGGATCCAAACCCCTCTGCAATCATACATTAAAAATATCTGATATTCTTTTTTAAAAACAGATAAAAGGGCTCGTAGAATTCCTTTTCTCTTGCTATGAAATTCAAGATGCTGGTACGATAAGGAGGGGTCCGAGCCTGTTCCCCCATACTGTCCCTGTGTTTATTACGATTATGACGTAATACCAGTTCAGGAGGTATCGCTTTGGAGGAGCCACAGCAACGGGGTGAGAACCCCTTAAAGCGAAAAGCTTGTAATTGAGTATTTTTCCAGAAAAAGGGTTAGTTCTGTTTCTTTCCCGCCAGAACACCGCACAGACCAATAATGCCAAGTGCAGCAATTGCAAGGACACCGGCAGATGGTGAGGAGGGTGTATCGGCAGGATAGGATGTCGGCACAGTAGTCGTTAATTTTGGGGTCGGTGTTTTTGGAGGGATAGTTGTGGTTGACGGTACTTTGGTAACATCTGTTGATGTGGTTGTGACCGCCAGAGGTTCAGTGAGCCGGACATTATCGATATTGCCTTCTGCATAAATACCCATCATACCATAATCACCCTTGGAACCCGTATATACCCGGTTCATGCCGTTCAGGTTCTCAGCGGTGTTCAGATAATAGCTCCAGATCTCCCTTCCGGTCAGCCAGTCTTTGACCTTCATGCTGGTTGTTTTGTGATCATCATCGTAATTTATGGTTACATGATAGGTTTTGTTTACTTCATACTTTACCGTGGGTCCGTTATAGGCAGTTGGCCCCATCTCTGCTGCCGCATGCTGGCTGTTCACCTCTAACAGCTTGCCGCCCGTTGTCACCAGGTGAAGCCACATAATCTGCCCATATTTTGCATTGGTAAACATTGAAAGGACGTTTGGGCCTTTCGAAGGATCCATCTCAGTTCCAGATAATCCGAACCTGAACGTTGCTCCATCATCGATTCTGGTCAGAATGACATCATATTCAAACGTGAAGGAGCCTCTTTCATAATCGACCGGTATATATGCATATCCGCCAGTACTGGGTTCATTGGAAAAGTGGTACATTCCGAGGTTTGGATCCCAGTAATTGGTTGAGGGATTGTTTGTCAGCCAATGAGGATCCGTGGTAAATGAAGTCTGGTATATTACCTTGACGGTACTGTCATCGGAAAGCGCCTGCAGGGTAGGAACTGACGCCAGCAGGAATACTGCAATGATAAGGTGCATGGAATATTTTCGTATCTTCATAGGTTCTTCTCCGGTTATTTCTCTGAAATGGGGAACATGTCCGATCTGGTTTTTCATACCGCTGTCTGATCGAATGTTCGCACTCTTCACTCAGGGACGTTGGAATCGTAGTATAAATCTACTGTACATATGCTGTCCAGCCTTTCTTAAAAATATCGAGCCTTTTATGGGAAAAACAAGACCTCAGGTGTTAGAAAGTTTTTCGGGGGGATAGAACCAACGTCACAAGGCGAGAATAGGTATCAGGCAGGAGGTTTTCGGATTTTTCGATGCGGAAAAATACGCTTCCCCAGGGTTTGGGCCGGTCATGTTGTTGATTTCTTTTTTGGCTGGTCGGCAAGGTTCAAATAAACACTATATTTATCTTTAAAATCACGCAATATTAGACAGAAGAAAAGTAATTGCGCGATAATAGTCTAGCGGTAGGACAGGAGCTTCCCAAGCTTCTAACCCGGGTTCGATCCCCGGTTATCGCATCGGTTTTATGGAGATGGAACCTGAACGCTGTGCAATACGGATTATCGCGGAGAACCGCCAGGGTGTCCTTCGGGATATTGCAACTATAGTTGCTGAGCACGAAGCAAATATCGTGATGATCAACCAGGAAGTGTTCGATTCCGGCCCCTATACAGGAATGGCGGAACTCTATTTCGAATATGATGCGGGGCAGGGTAGTGATCACAACAAGCTTATTGAGGATTTAAATAATATTCCCTCGATCCGGAACGTTAAGGCTTACCAGCCGTTTGGCCATATTTTCGGGTCAAGGGTTATCATTATTGGCGGGGGGGCGCAGGTTGCACAGGTTGCACTTGGTGCCGTAAATGAGGCAGACCGGCACAATATCCGTGGTGAACGAATTTCGGTAGACACTATTCCGCTTGTCGGTGAACGGACACTCGCACTCGCAGTGGATGCAGTTGCACGTCTTCCCCGTGCATCAATTCTGGTTCTCGCTGGTTCTATTATGGGTGGTGAGATTTCAAAGGCAGTAGACCGGGTCCGGGAAGCCGGGATCCCGGTCATTGCACTGAAGATGGCGGGAACGGTTCCCGAACATGCTGACCTCGTAGTAACCGATCCTATCCAGGCGGGAGTTTTTGCAGTAATGCATATCAGCAGCAAGGCAGTATTCGACATTAACCGGGTCCGTGGGCGTGAGTTCTAGATGGATATCATCGAAAAAGCAGTATCTGTGCTTATGCATGACGGGACGATCGTCTATCCTACAGAAACAATCTATGGTCTCGGTGCCGATGCTTTTTCGGATGAGGCAATTCTGAAAGTTTACGAAGCAAAAAAACGCCCCCTGGGAATGCCGATTTCTATTGCTGTTTCTGATTTTGAGATGCTCGCCGCGGTTGCCCATGTTGAACCCCACATCCATGTAGTTATAGAAACTTTTCTTCCCGGCCCGGTCACGGTAATTCTTCGCGCCCGCAGACTTGTCCCGGATATCCTTACCGGGGGCACGGGAATGATCGGTATCAGGATGCCGGCGCATGAGCTTGCACGGCAAATCATCGAACGTTTCGATGCTCCCATCACCGCAACAAGCGCAAACCTCCACGGAGCAAAAGACCCGCAGACATTGGACGAATGCACGGTACCACGTGAGCTTTTTATAGACGGGGGAAGGCTGCCGGGCACTCCGAGCACCGTTGTTGACCTTGTGAATAAACGAATCCTCCGCAGGGGCGCACAGGCAGAAGCGGTCGAAGCGTTCCTTAAAAAACTCTGAATTTTTTATGATGCCTGTCCGCCTGCGTGATTTCATCGAGGACACCGATGGCTGGTTCTATGCAGTTTCTACCTACGATAATGATGAGAAGGTTGGTTGTGTACTCAGATATGTCCCCGATGAGACCGGCGAGCGCGTAAACCCTTCGGGAATGCGATATAAAAAATATGATTTTGAAGATGCCTACGCATTCATCGAACATCACAAACCGCAGTATTCAGATCTGGTCCAGCGCGTCCCTATCCAGGATATAAAAAAAGTGTTGAGACCGGATATTGAAATTCCCCAAATTGCCCGGAAACACCCCCGGGTTAAAAAACTCCTTGATCTTTTCAGCCTTCCTGCAGGGACCATAGGGTGTACCGGCTCACTCCTGTGCGGACTGGAGAACGATGCATCTGATATCGACATGGTTGTATATGGAAAGCACTGGTTTGCCGCACAGAAACTGGTCCGACAGGGAATTCTTGATGGTCGTATGGAGGGGCTTTCACCCGATATGTGGCGGAAAGTGTACGAGAAGCGCAAACCTGAAATCCCGTATGACCAGTTTGTGCTTCACGAGCTGCGGAAATGGAACCGGGGACAGATCGATGGCACCTACTTCGATATTCTCTATACCCGTTCCTATGATGAGCTCAAAAGTGCACCAACAGGTAAAGGAAAGGTGCTTGGCAAAATGGAGATAGAAGCAAAAGTAACCGATGCTTCCCTTGCATTTGACAGCCCGGCAGTATATGAAGTGGAGCACGAATCAGTGAGCCGGGTCCTCTCATTCACCCACACCTACAGCGGCCAGGCACTTGAGGGGGAGACCATGGAGGCGTGTGGTATCTGCGAGCACCATGGTGATGAACTCTGGCTGGTTGTAGGGACGACCCGGGAAGCGAGAGGAGAATATATTTTGTCAAAGACGCTGCTGGAGCAGGTTTGAAAAAAGATGAGAAATTCAGGCTGTTTTTACCTGCACAGTTCACAATCCAGAGTGAGACCTCATAGAAAACAAAACTCATTGCCCTGTGTGGCATGACCTGTGCAATCTGTATAGCTTTTATCAGGGAGAGAAACAGGTGTGAAGGGTGCTGGTCATTGGAAAGATAATGCATTAAGAACTGCACAATTCGTTCATGTATCATGCGGAAAGGGAAATACTGTTTTGATTGTGATCTATTTCCCTGCATAAGACTCCGGCAGGCAGACTGACGATACAGGAAAAACCATCGGATGAGCATGACAGAGAATCCTGAATCTGCCAGGAGCCTTTGCATCCGTAATTTATCAGGACGGAGCGACCGTGATAGCCCTGCTCAAAATGCGGCGGAATAGTGTATGTTCATCGTGGTGTTTGTTTTACCTGTGGGGGCTGCAAAGATCCTGTCTTTTGTTTTAAAAAGGAGGATTACCCTGTTTACAACAGCTCCGACAGCCGGTGTCCACTACTGCTCTCGCACCGCTCTTTGTATTTACACTGGTTGCAGGGAGCGTTCAGCGGGTGCTGTGGTAGTTCTCCTTTCCGGATTGCCCGGATTTTGTGCAGGGTGGCAATAACCTGACGCCGGTCCCGGGGCTGGACAGTATGAAATCGTGAGATTCCATCAGGAATATATTCCACATTCCCGCCAGTCACTTCATTGCCGGTCATCTCCTCAATACAAAACGCAATGCATGCAATCCGTAACCGGTCTGCTGCATACGTACCAAACGGCATAGCACCGGCAGCCCGTATGATGGAACAGGTGCCATCCTCAGTTATACGGTCTGCCATGCCAACAATGCCGTGTTTTTCTGAAATAACCCGCACATCATATTGAGCTGCCGGCATCCAGTCTTTTTTATTGCAGGAAGTAATGCAGGTATCCAGAAACGAACGCAGATTTGGATCTATGTCCGGGCGAACCGCGAGTACTTCACCCCAGATAATGTCTGAATCGAGGGGATTGCCAAGATGATAGGAAAGCTGCTTACAGATCGCGTACCGACCTGATTCAGTGAGGGGATCGTTTCGTTCGTAGTAATATCGTACCGGGCATGCATGCACCCGGATCAGATCCGATACTGCGATGTGGTCCCTGTTTTCTGGCAGGATATCTCCTCATACAAGCGTAGGGAACCGGGTGGATTATACTTATTGAATCGATATCAACCGCAAATGAGGTAACCAGTATGAGGAATTTTTTATTGCCAACATATTTCATTCCGGTAGAGCAAACCTGATCATCATGACAGGACAGGAAATATCAGTCAATATTCCACCCACACTCGACCCGGTATACAGCAACATGATCCAGATCGCCTATAAGGATGACGAGTTCACGTTCATGTTTCTCCATCAGCTCCCGCAGGTGAACCAGGCACGGGCTAAGGCAATTGTATCAATTACACCAGCCCATGCAAAAAACCTGCTCGGTGTATTGACAAAGACTGTTGCTGACTATGAGTTAAAATTCGGCACCATATCCCCCCCAAAAGAGACGCAGGGTTCCGAGAAGGTTACTACTCTGAGCGGGTATTCCTGAAACGCATATTTTATTAGAGCATGCGTCGATATTGTGAGGTATTGCGCCGCCGTGGCTTAGCGGCATAGCGGCTGATTCGTAATCAGCAGGTCGAGGGTTCAATTCCCTCCGGCGGCTTTTAGACAAAACGTTGGATTCCTCTGACGAATATTTTGAAAATTATACCACTGTTGAGAATCATCCTTACTTCCCGGTCAGTTCACCCAGCCGGAAATACTCCATGCCTCAGAGCATGTTCTTCAAAGAGTACCGGATGATACACTAAAAAAAGGGTATAGTCATATTCTGGCTACTGATTTCTTGTTGTATTGAATGTCCCCCACCCCCCTTGCGCCAGCCCTGCCCCCTTTTTTGGGCGGGGGCACCTGCGATTTGTAGTACCGGTATACCTGATCCCTGGTTATACAACGCCATCGCAACCAGGGCGCCATAGTGGCGGGGCGAAGCCCCGGGAGCGTCCCGCGTTTTTAGTCCTTTGAACAGGAACAATTTTTCGATCTGAATTCTGGAACCCTCTGCTGATTACATTTTTTCTCGTCATTTCCTGTACGAGTTGGTGGTTACAATGGCACTATACCCTTAAAAAAAAATTATTTTTGGATGTACCACCCGGTCATGGTCTCATCAAGAATCTTTTCACTGGTCGGTTTGGTCATAAGGCTGACCACAATCATGGCAACGACTGCAACGACAAATGCATAGAAGGAAAAATGCATGGGTAATTTTGCCAGCTTGAAGTAGGATATTCCACCAAAGATGAGAGATACAATCAATCCCAGCGCCATAGAGACGAGCGCACCCTCACGGGTTGCACGTCGCCAGTAGAGGCCTGCGAGCATGGGTACGGCAAATGTTGCGAACATGATACCAATCCCCGCCCAGATAAGCCAGACAAGCATATCCGGGGGACTGATGGCAAGGAGCAGCGTAACTGCGGCTGCAGCAAATACCGAGATCTGGCTGACCAGAAGCACCTGTTTGTCCGGTGCATCGGGTTTGAGGATTTTCTTGTAAATATCCCAGGAAAAGTAGGTACCTATGGTCAGCATGAGACGATCAGTTGTGGACATAACCGCAGCCAGCACAATCACCGCAAATATTCCCCACAGGAACATGCTGGGCATTGCAGCCTGGACACCATAGACAAAGACAAAGTCAGAAGCATTTGGGACTTTAGGCAGCTGTATAACGCCCTCATTGACAAGAACGATACCGGCAAACCCGGAAAATTTGAGCAGGAACATTACGACAGCATAGATCCCGAACGCCACGAGTGGTGCCCACTTGAAGGTATTCGCACTTTTTACCGACAGGATATTATTGATCACATGGGGTGCGCAGGCAAGACCGATGGTGAGCAGGAGAACAAAGGAGAAGATATATTCCGGAGTGAATACCGCCCCGGCGCCGGTCACCCACGGATCGACATTTGTCGGGTTTACCGCTGCCATCACTTCATTGATATGGGTGAATCCGCCGGCTGCCATTATGACGATAGGAGCCATGATAAGGACACCCAGTATCAGGATTAGACCCTGGATGAGGGTTGTCCAGGCAACTGCATAGAGCCCGCCGATGACGGTATAGAGGGTCACAATTGCTGCCCCGATGAGAAGTGCCATCCAGTGGGGAATCCCGAACAACCACATAAGCACAATACTTATCGCCGTATACTGTCCGGCAAGATAGATCATCGATACGATGATTCCTGCAGTCGCACTCATGCCCCGCAATGAGGTATCGCTCCCAAACCGGTGGGCAAGATAGTCCTGCACTGTCATGTACCCGGACTTTTTTGCAACGGCATGCATCTTGACACCAAAAAAGATGATACAGAATGCAATCGAAAGAGGGACGGCAAGCTGTTCCCAGATGGTAGGCCAGGCAAACTTATATCCCAGACCCGAGACACCCAGCAGGGACATCCCGGAACAGACAGAACCAATCATGAGAAAGGTGAATACCCAGAAATCCAGGGAGCGTCCTGCAACGACATAGTCAGACATGTTCTGGATCTTTTTTGAAGCCCAGATTCCTATCGCGACCATTGCAATGAAATAGATGGCAACAAGAGCGGCTGCGACAGGATCAATCATGAGGGTGTCTCCTTGAACGTAAGTCCCCAGTAGAGCAGTGCAAGAATAATCAGGAGGAATGCTCCCCCGACCAAAACGATAGTAGTAGTAGGCAGTCCAAACATTCTATCAAAATACTTTGTGGTATGTTAACATATAACATAATCGAAATTTATTCAGCTCTCGGGCGCCAAACAGCAAAATGGGCCATAAATTAGCTCTGATATAAGATATTTTATTTTTTCAAAGGAATGGAGGTTTTAGCACCTCCGGGGTACATTTTTCCCCGTACGAACGGGAAGTAGCATGTTTCCTGATTACCTGTTTCCCTCAAAAAGTTTCTCCCTTTTTTTGTTTTCGCATTTTTGTATCGTTTTACGGCTTAATTCAGGGGTACATGTTTTTGGAAATATCATTAATGCCGTCTCCATTGCGTTACCGCGGATTTTATTACTGGAGTTATAACGGCAGAGTTCCAACGGTAGAATCAGCTGAAGAATTGGGGAATGTGAGACCCGATGCCGACAAACGCTCAAAACACTGATAGCGGACCCATCTTCTCCTCTGCAATCCAAATGAGAAAATGCACCTATCGGCTCAATATGATGTCTGGTTGTATTCGTGGAAAAAATTCGCTTTATGGAGGTTAGGAACCGGGTATACCGGATTCTCCGGTTTGCACCGAATACAAATCAGAAACCTGAACCTTATCATCATGGTTATTATATGAGCGACAACCATCCCTTTCATTGAAGAATGAATACTTTTTCTCAGTTTACGAGATCGATTGAAATTTTAAAAATTGCACTCATTGGCATAATAGGAATTATAGAGATCCCCCTCGTTATTGGTTTGTATAATCAGAATACAGCAGGTGAAATATTTGGAATGGTTGTGTCTATCTTTATTCTCCAGCCCCTGGCTGTTGCTGTCGGGCTCGGGCTTGGTATACACCCCGTTCAGGTAATGTTCATCATGATATCATTCGGGATTTCCGTTATTTTGGTATTGCCCAGGATCTGTGATATATTTGCAGATCAATCAGAATGGCTCCAGCAGAACCTGAAAAAAATCGAGGAAATTACCCAAAAATCCGAAATTTTCAGGAAATATGGGATTTATGCTTTTATTCCTTTCATCTGGGTTCCGGGTGTCGGATTATACGGATGCATTATGATTGCATGGCTGTTCAAATGGAGAAGTGTACGGGCAGGAGCAATCATTCTTGCAGGATGGATTCTGGCTGCACTCATTGTCCTGCTGACATCATTCGGGATTTTTCAGATTATCCGATAAAAAAGAAAAGATATTGATGAAATCGTAATGATGGTGATACCGATATGCAGACGGAGACATTTTGGGGACTATCCTCAAGCGATTACGTTCTCAGTACCGCTTTGCTCTCTGAGATACGCTTTCTGAGTTCCTGTGCTGCTGCGGTAATATTCTTACTACCGACCACAGAAGAGATCACCGCCACACCATCTGCTCCTGCTGTGATAACCTCACGCACATTGTCCATAGTTATCCCTCCAATGGCAATGACAGGAACAGAAACACTCCGCCGTATTTCCCGTAATACGATAAGACCGCGACCAGGTCCGGCATCATTTTTCGATGCAGTAGAAAATACCGGGCTTAAAGCGAGGTAGTCCGCGCCTTCCTGTTCTGCCCTTATGGCTTCGTCAACGGTTCCCACAGAGACACCGATAATAAAACCGGGCGGGGCAATCTGCCGGGCTACGCCAACACGGATGTCATCCTGCCCGAGATGAACACCATCTGCTCCGCAGGCAAGTGCCACATCAAGACGATCATTTACAATGAACAATGTACCGGTTTTCATCGTAATTGTGCGGAGAGCCCGGCCGATATGACAGAGCTTCCGGCTCCCACACACCTTGTCTCTTAACTGAATGACATCTGCTCCACCGGCAATTGCCCGTTCTGCAATCTCTGCATGGGTTAAACCGCCCGCTATTGCCTCATCGGTAATGATATACAGGTCGTATTTCATGATACAATGATTAACGCAGGATTATTCTGGCTCCGGATGCAAGATCTTCGGGTTTCAATGCAGCCATTTCATCGAATAAGGCAGTCTTAAATGAATAAGGACCCCTCGCTCCCGCAGCTGCTTTCTCACCGGCGATCCCAAATGCCGCAAGTGCTGCTGCTGATGCAATAACAGTATCATCAGTGACTGCGGCAAATGCTCCGGTTACGGATGCTGCCATGCAACCGGTACCGGAAATACTTCCCATCATCGGATGGCCATTCTCAACAAGAAGAATGCGTTTGCCATCAGTCACAATATCAGTTACACCGCTTACGACCACCGTCACACCAGATTCTTTTGCATAGTGTTGAGCAATCCTTGACGGATCACCAGTCACACCCTGATAGTCCACACCTCTCACGAATGCTTCTGCGCCGGCGAGAGTC
>DATMWO010000094.1:0-4832 GCA_035562475.1 Methanoregula sp. | reverse complement strand
ATCGAATATTTTGAAAAAGTTGGTGGTTACAATGACACAATACCCTTTATTCGATAAAATAAAAAGCACCGTTGAAGTGAAGGAGCAGCCCGTGCCGGTCCTCTCCTGCCACCTTTGCGCTGCGCGATAGAACTGTGGTGCCTTCTCGAGAGTAATCGCATTCGGGGGTAGTCATAGCGGCGGGGGTGAAACCCCCATGAACGTCCAAGGATTTGTTCTCATAGCCAATGAACAACGCAGTTTTTTCCTATGATACAGAATTATTTCTGCTCTATCTATCAGGTTCGATGAATACCACCGACCCCGAAAAAACCCCCGGGGCGGATCAGTGACGAACTTCAAGAAAACTCCTGCCCGCCGTTCCTCAAGAGAGGCTCTGTTACGGGGGTCCTTTGAATACAATACTTTTTCATTGTTCTGGTGCGTTGACTTTATTTGTTTCCGTTTCTCCCGAGGCAGCATTTTTGTTACTACGGTACGAGGCCCCATCCAAGAACCGATATGCTGATATCCTGCAATGTAAAAAAAGGAAGGTGCACACACATGGATGATGAAGTTCTCCAGATTCCGGTATTTATGCAGCAGATGGCGGCGACCATTACGAAAGCCGCTGGTTTGCTTGACCAGAACCAGATGACGACTTTTTTTCAGGAAATGCTTTCCGCTAAAAGAATATATGTTGCCGGTGCCGGGAGATCAGGGTTTATTGCCAAGGCATTCGGGTTACGGCTGCTGCATCTCGGGCTGGATGTCTACGTGGTCGGGGAGACCATTACACCGGCATTCCGATCGGGTGATACCCTGGTCGTGTTTTCCGGATCGGGCGAGACACACTCGATGGTATCCATCGCTGAAACGGCAAAAGAACTGGGGGGAAAAGTCTGTCTCATTACCTCATCACCCGATTCAAAAATCAGTAAAATTGCAGAATGCATGGTAAATCTCGGGGACCTTACCGGATATTACCGGAAGGATAAAAAATCGTTTGAAATCCGACAGCTGACCGGGGAATACCGTTCGATAAGCTCGGCATTTGCACCACTGGGAACATTGTTTGAGACTCTGGCTCTGATATTTTCCGATGCCGTCATTTCTGCGCTTATTGAGGAAAAAAAAGAAGAGATCGGTCAGATGCGGGCCAGGCTTACCAATGTGGAATGAGAATTTTAACCGGGACAGGTATCAGCCGGGTTTTCCTGCACAGTATTGTCGCCAGGAAAGAAGCCCGGAATATCCTTATGGTATTCTCCAGCGGACATGAGAGTAGAGGTAATCCTGCATGACCCTCTATCGATGCGATGTCTGTAACGTATTTGAGTACGAATCTCAACGGGGAGACTCTCGTACCCATATCCTGCCCGGGACAGAGCCAGCGGACTTCCCTGCGGACTGGGCTTGTCCAATCTGTACTTCAGACCAGACCCACCTCAGACCGGTTCTATCCTCTGCTGCCCCCAGCCATACGAACACCTGCCCTTTGTGCGGCGCTCCGCTGGCTCATATCCTGCCTCCTGCTCTTCCCCCTCCGGTTCTGCCCGGTTATCTTTCCGCGTGGGAGCGCCAATCTGATGATCTCGAGGTTTACATGGCAGATATCCATATGATGGCAGTCACCGGTAAATCCATCATTGAACCGATGCGGACAAAAAAACCGGTCATCTCATGGGATGACATCCTGATCAAGGGTGCACAGATTGCCACACTGCCATTGAACAAAGAGACGTTCGTCAATACCCGTACGGTGATTGGCCCGAAGGCACGGCAACCGATGGTTATTGAAACTCCCGTTTTTGTCACCCACATGTCGTTCGGCGCACTTTCAAAGGAAGTGAAAATCGCGATTGCACAAGGCACCGCTGCAGCACATACTGCCATGGGATCCGGGGAGGGGGGAATTCTACCTGAGGAGCGCCGTCAGGCTTACCGGTACATCCTTGAATATGTCCCAAACCGCTACAGCATCACGGACGAGAACCTTAAATCAGCAGATGCAATTGAGATAAAAATCGGGCAGTCAGCTGAGCCGGGTATGGGTGCCCGTCTTCCCGCCCAAAAGGTTACCGCAGAAATCGCAGAAATCCGGGGATACCCCCAAGGTACTGATATCATCAGCCCTGCGGCGTATGACGATATCAGAACCAGGGAAGACTTAAAAAAGAAGGTGCGGTGGCTGCGGGAAACATCCATGGGAAAACCGATTGGGGTCAAGATTGCAGCAGGTGACATTGAAGCGGATCTCGCTGAGATTCTTTATGCAGAACCCGATTTCATAACCGTCGATGGCAGGCCGGGGGCAACCGGGGCAGCCCTGAAATATATTAAAGATTCAACATCTGTTCCTGCCATTTTTGCACTCTATCGTGCGAGAAAATATCTTGACCGGAATAACGGTAAGGATATATCCCTCATAATAACCGGCGGCCTACGGGTATCTTCGGATTTTGCCAAGGCGCTTTGTCTGGGAGCAGATGCAATTGCTATCGGTACTGCCGCACTTATGGCCTGTGCCTGCCAGCAGTATCGTCTGTGCAACACGGGGAATTGCCCGGTTGGTGTGACCACCCAGAAACCGGAACTGCGTGGGCGTCTTGACCCGGCACTTTCAGCAAAAAGGCTTGAGCAGTTCCTGAACGTGTCCACTGAAGAACTCAGGGACTTTGCACGGCTGACAGGGAACAATGATGTCCATGCCCTGAGCATCAGGAATATCTGCACGACAAACTCGGAGATCTCTGGTTATACAGACATCCCGCACGTCTAAACGGTTCAATGGCGGTGCAGGGATAACATCCGCTCACGGTATTGAGCGTCAGGATGAAAACAGACCGGAGAGAGCCATCATGAAAAAGGATAACCTGCGAACATGATGCCCTTCATCTATGAAGGGAAATATTCTCATCTGGAACGCACCTTGCCCTGGGTTCATTTTTCACCTGCAAATGCCTCCTTGACAAGCTCCTCCTGTTTCCTCGTCAGTTTTTCCGGGATCTTTATGATAATTTTTACGAGAAGATCTCCGCGGTTATCGGCATTCAGGTATGGCATCCCCTGCTCTCTGAGACGGAAGAGGGTATGACTCTGTGTCCCGTGAGGGATTTTCAATAATGCGGTTCCCGTGATTGTACGCACGGTGATCTCATCACCCAGAAGCGCTGTTTTCAGGCTGATAATAGTAGTGCTGTACAGATCTGCTCCCTGCCTCTCAAATGAGCTGTCTTTTTTTATGTGGACCACTGCGTACAGGTCTCCCGACGGCCCCTGGTTCTCACCAGGTTCTCCCTCGCCGGCTATTCTCAGGAACTGTTTGTCTTCGACACCACGGGGAATTGATACCTCAATTCTTCTCGTTTTTTGGATCGATCCTCTTCCGTGACAGGTCTCACAGGGCTTCTCAGTAATTTTTCCACTCCCGCTACAATCAGGGCACTGGGCAATATTCATTACCTGCTGGTGACCTCGTTTCTGGACTGTCCTGATCTCTCCGGTCCCTCCGCATGTGGTACACGTACGGATAAAACCGGGCTGCGCTCCGGTACCATGACAGGTCCCACACGCGGTACTATGAGGTACAGCAACCGTATTTTTTGTTCCATAAAACGCGTCAGTAAGGGAGATCTCTATATCATACCGGAGATCAGCACCCGCCCGGCTTCTTGCCCTTCCGGCACCCGTGGAATACGCATCAAAGATGTCGCCCAGACCAAAGTCCCGGAAAAGATCATCATAGCTGGGTGTCCTGGCCTGGGTGTATTCACCGGGTTTAAAATCTGCATGCCCTACCTGATCGTATTGTGCTTTTTTCTGCGGGTCGCTCAGTATCTGGTAGGCTTCATTAATCTCCTTGAATTTTTCCTCGGCCTCTTTGCTTCCTTTGTTGAGATCAGGATGATATTTTCGCGCAAGATGCCGGAATGCCTTTTTCAGATCGTCCTGTGACGCGTCTTTTTTCACGCCCAGGATTTCATAGTAATCCCCTTTTACCATAGTGTCTTCGGGAAAAGGTTATTTCTCATCCCTGACCTTGAAATCTGCGTCGACAACTTTTTCCCCGCCAGGGCCACTTGCTTCCTGCCGGGATTGTTCACTCCCTGTCGCAGAACCCTGCGGGCCTGCCTGTTCCTGTGCCTGTCGCTGGGCTGCCTGCTGGTATGCGGCCGAGCCGGCCTCACCCAGCACTTTCTGGAGTTTTTCTGTCTCTGACTTTATCCGGGCACTGTCCTTTCCTTCCAGTGCTGTCTTGACGGCAACGATTGCCGCATTCACTTTATCGACCAGATCCGAGCTGAGCTTCCCGGCAAGATCGGATTTTGTCTTTTCTGCGGTATATATCAGGGAATCTGCTATGTTGCGGGCCTCGACCTCGTCTTTTCTCTGCTTGTCCTGTTCTTCAAACTGTTTTGCTTCATTGACCATTTTTTTGACATCGCTGTCTGCCAGTTTTGTCGATGCAGTGATGGTCATTTTCTGTTCTTTTCCGGTCCCGAGATCCTTTGCCGAAACATTCAGGATTCCCGATGCATCGATATCGAAGGCTACCTCAATCTGTGGAACACCCCGCGGAGCCGGGGGAATGCCGACAAGGTTGAACTGCCCAAGGCTGACATTGTCGCTTGCCATCGGGCGTTCACCCTGGAGTACGTGGATAGTAACCGAAGTCTGGTAATCAGCTGCTGTCGAAAAGGTCTGGCTTTTTTTCGTAGGAATGGTGGTGTTCCTTTCAATCAGCTGGGTCCTCACCCCGCCGAGCGTCTCGATGCCAAGAGTCAGGGGGGTCACATCAAGAAGCACCATATCCGTGATCTCGCCACCCAAGATTGCACCCTGTATTGCGG
>DATMWO010000093.1:0-5661 GCA_035562475.1 Methanoregula sp. | reverse complement strand
GTGCTCCTCGCTTTTTCCTGTGCGATCACGCCGATGATGTCCCCCTTCGATTCAGTGACCATCCAGGTAATGGTTACCGGGATAATGCTTGTCTATGCTGCAATCATCCTGGTGGTGCTTTCATGATACGTGAAGCAATACTTTTCGGGGGCGTGCTGTATGTTCTCATAACAATTGCCCAGATTATCGACCGCCCCTCTATCTGGTCTGAAGGGATTATTGTGGCAATTATCTTCGCCATCGCCACAGCGTATTACCTGATTCATGATGAACACCGGCTCCACATTTCGGAGATAGCGGCACTATGGGCGGCGGTGCTGCTGTTCATGGTGTATGGTCTGTTTAAGTACGGGGGATTTCTGTGACCAATTATCTTTATGAAAAAGACCTTGTCCCCCAGAAATACCGGATCCTCGTCGCAAACCGGCATGATATCCTGGTGCGGAAGATTGCTACGGAACTGGATATTCCTGTCCAGGAACTGCGAAAATACTTGATCGAGCACCTTGACATGATCCTGCTGGAAAACCTCCCTGCCCGGGCAGAAATGGCGGATGCTCATGCTGATCCGGATGATCCGGTTGCACGGGAACTGGGACGGGAAAAATATACCCTGTATCTCCAGGTAATATCCGGTGCCGCAATGGAATCTATTTTCCATGCAGTAAGCGACCATGTACGAACCGGTATTCCTGTGCAGGACGCCATTGCATATGGAAGGGCACAGATACGGGAGGAATTGCGAAGATGACCCTACTTCAGCGGATAAAGAACAAGGTCAGGTCACGCTCGATCCATGTGGCATATATCGATGTAGGCTCGTGCAATGGGTGCGATATCGAAGTGCTGGCCTGCCTGGCACCCCGCTACGATATTGAACAGTACGGCATCTTCGTCCACAATAACCCCCGGGAGGCAGATGTTCTCCTTGTCATTGGTGCTTATACCCCGGGATGGGAAGAGAAACTTGCCATGGTCTGGGAGAAGATTCCGGATCCCAAGGCAGCAGTTGCTATCGGCAACTGCCCGATTTCCGGGTGCCTGTTCGACAGGAAGGGATCCTTTGTTGACCCCCCGGTAAAAAAACACATCCCGATCGCAGCAGAAGTGCCGGGCTGCCCGCCCCGTCCTACCGAGATCCTTCAGGCAATTCTCTCGGTTCGCGATTCGGTCTTTGCCAACTGGGAGGAAAGTCACCCATGAAACGGACGGTGGATGTCAATATTCCCCTGGGGCCAATTCACCCCTGCTTTAAAGAACCGGCCCGGCTCAAGTGCGAGGCGAAAGGTGAACGCATTGTCGCCGCTGAAGTCGAGCTTGGGTACATGAAGAAGGGGATCGAGCGGATCATGAAAGGACGCCCCTGGCAGGAAGTCATGTTCCTTGCAGAACGGGTCTGCGGGATCTGTTCGGTCATCCATAACATGGTCTTTATAGAGGCAATGGAACAGATCAGCGGTATTACCGTGCCGCCACGTGCTGCATACCTCCGGGTGATCGCAAACGAGCTTGACCGGATGCAGAGTCATCTTCTGGCAAACTTCTCGTATTGCTACACCATCGAGCACGAGACACTGGGAATGTACCTGCTCGATCTCAGGGAGCAGGTCATGGATGAGCTTGAACGCTTAACCGGTGCCCGTGTCACCTGCGCATATATTATTCCCGGGGGTGTCCGGTCTGATATCCCCCGCCCGGATGCAGAATTGTTACACGCATCGCTTGACCGGATCGAGCGGGATCTGCACAGGTATTCCGGGATGTTTGCCGAAGGTCCGATGATCGCGCTGCGCAGCCGGGGTGTCGGGATCCTCACGCAGGAAGCAGCACAAAGGGCACATGTAGTTGGCCCGACTGCACGGGCAAGCGGGATCGCGGTTGACTGCCGGGTCAGCCATCCTACCTACCGGCACCTCGGGTTTACACCAGTGTATCGTCCGGATTGCGATAACTTTGCGCGGGTTATGCTCCGGTTCGACGAGGTCTTCCAGAGCATCAGCCTTATCAGGAAATGCTTGACAGATCTCCCCAAAGGGGTCATACGGGGTGGTGGTGTCTGCAAAGCGGGAGAGACGCGATACAGTGGCGAAGCTCCCCGCGGGGAGCTGACGTACTTTATCAAAAGCGACGATTTCGGCCGGATCGTTGAGATCCAGATCCAGACCCCTTCTATCATGAACATCGAGGCCTGCTGCCACGAGATGATCATCGGTTCAGATTCGATAGCCGATGTAACGTCGACGTTTGTTTCTGCAGATCCCTGCATTGCGTGTACGGAGCGGTAACATGGGGCTTTCATTGGTCTGGTACCTGAAAGAATTCGCCAGCACGGAGTGGATTAAAAAGTTCCTGTTTGCAAAGACCGCCCCGCTGGTAACCCCTTCACACTTCCGGGGATTTCCCGAACCTACGGGAAAGATTTGCCAGCATGCTCTCTTCTGTATGATGGCATGCCCGGCACCGGGAGCGATCGAGGTTGTGCATGCAGGGGATGGCTGGGTGCCGCGGATCCACAAAGGGCACTGCATCCGCTGCGGGCTCTGCGTTGAAGCGTGTCCGAACGGAGTGCTGAAAAGCGGAAGGATCCTCCAGACTATGGAGCGCGAAGGGACATCGCTCCTGTTCTCATTCCGCATCGCCATAGATTTGGAACTGTGTACGGGTTGCGGGAACTGCTGTACCGCCTGCCCGGTCAACAAGGGAATTGACGCACAGATGGGTGCAGGCGGGCATTCCTCAAACGATGAAGTGATCATGCGGGTACAAAAAGGAGATATTGTGGTGATCCACGAGGATAAATGCACGGGTTGCAAGACCTGCGAAGTAAGTTGCCCGACCGGTGCCATCCGGATTGCCCGGATGCTTGAAGGATACCAGCAGCCCGTGCAGGAGGGATCGCAGTGAAGTGCATCCTCAACACCGGGCGCACCGTCCCGCAGGGGGCAGCAGTCGAGCATAAGGGTTCGGATGCGTACCGTGCTGTAACGTCTTCTTGTTTCCTCAATCCTGTGGATATGATGGTGCTGGGGATCGAGAACGGAGCACGGCTCAGGATCACTACACCTGTCGGTTCTGTCGTGCTGAGCGCCCTGTCAGCTGAGGGAGTAACCCGTGGTGAGATTTTTGTGACGATTGGTCCCTATGCAAACCACATCATCCCCTCAGAAACCCATGGCACCGGCATGCCCGACTTCAAAAGCCAGTCCGTAGATGTGGAGCCGACAAAAGAACCGATTATGAGTGTCGGAGAACTTATGGAAGAGATAGGGGGGCTGCGCTATGATCGTGAGTGATGTGGTCTGCCCGTTTTGCGGTTGTCTGTGCGATGACCTCGAACTTGAGGTGGAGGGAGACCGGGTCTTGCGGGTCCAGAACGGCTGCTCCCTTGCCGAGGCAACGTTCATGCATGATACCCGGCTGCCAACCCCAATCCGCCGTACAAAAACCGGCTGGGAGGATATCTCGTACGATGAGGCGATTAAAGAGACCGCAGATATCTTAAAAGAAGCAGACCGGCCGCTCCTGTACGGGTGGAGCAGCACGCACGGGGAGGCACAGAGCGTGGGTGTCCATATTGCCGAGCTGATCGGGGCAGTTATCGACAATACAAGCACCGTCTGCCATGGCCCGTCTATCCTTGCAATCCAGGAAGTTGGTCACCCCGGCTGCACTCTCGGGCAGGTAAAAAACCGGGCTGATGTGATTATCTACTGGGGATGCAACCCGATCGAGGCGCATCCCCGCCATATGAGCAGGTATACCACCTACGCCACGGGCTTTTTTGTACCTGATGCACAACGGGAACGCACCGTTATTGTAGTTGATACCCGCAGGAACGACACCACGGGTATAGCCGATGAATTCCTGCAGGTTGAACCCGGAGGAGATTATGCTGTTCTTTCCGCCCTGCGGGCAATCGTGAGGGGGAAAGATGCGGTCATCCCCAAAAAAGTTGCCGGTATTTCAAAAGAGCAACTGATCCGTGTCGCAGAGTTGTGCAAAAACGCAAAGTTCGGGGCGATTTTCTTTGGTCTCGGGCTGACCATGAGCAGGGGAAAATACAAGAACATCAGAAATGCCATAGAGCTGACCGATGAACTCAACCGGCATACGAAATTTGTTATATCCCCGATGAGAGGGCATGGCAATGTATACGGTTCCAATGAAGTCTTCACCTGGATGACCGGGTATCCCTTCGCTGTCGATTTTGCCCGGGGTATTGCTTTTTACAACCCGGGTGAGACAACTGCCGTAGATATCCTGCGGCGGGAGGAATGCGACGCTGCCCTTATCGTTGCAAGCGATCCGGGTGCCAACTTCCCCCGGGACGCTGCTGCCCATCTTGCAAAGATCCCAACTGTGGTTATTGATCCACACGTGAATGCCACAACTGCCCTCTCCCGTATCCATATTCCCTGCACAGCTGCAGGTATCGATGCCGCGGGAACCGCATACCGGATGGACGGGGTGCCGATACGGCTGAAAAAAGTGATCGAACGCGGGTATCCTGATGACGCAGAAATCCTAAAAAAGATCTATGATCGCTTAAACGGGGGGATGGGGCCATGACTGAGCTCTTGGTTAAAAATGCCTGCGTCATTGATCCGATCCGGGGTATCAACGGTGAAATCATGGATATTGCGATCCGTGACGGACGGATTGTGGAATCAGTATCTGACCGGTCTGAAATGATCGATGCACAACGGTGTCTTACGCTACCCGGAGGCATTGACTCCCACACCCATGTCTGCGGTACCAAGGTTAACTTCGGGCGGTACATGAGTCCTGAGGATATGCGGGCTGGCAGGACGCGGCGGCATGGAAGGATGCATGTAACGAGCGGATACTACGTCCCCACCACGTTCGGGAACAGTTACCGGTATAGTGCCATGGGCTATACGACCCTGCTCGAAGGTGCGATGGCCCCTCTTGAAGCCCGGCACACCCATGAAGAATTCACGGCGACTCCTCACCAGGACATGATGGCAAACACCCTCTTTGACGGCAACTGGGCAGTTATGGACGCGGTGCGGGAGAAGAACATCAAAAAGGCAGCTGCTGTCGTTGGCTGGACTTTGAACGCGGTAAAAGGCTACGGGATTAAACTGACAAACCCGGGTGGAACTGAAGCCTGGGGCTGGGGCGAGGACTTAACCAGCATCCATGAAAAGGTTCCGCACTTTGAGGTAACACCTGCTGAGATCATTAGCACCATGATACGGGCAAACGAGCTCCTCAGGCTCCCTCATTCAGTGCACCTGCACTGCAATAACCTGGGAAAGCCCGGAAATTACCAGACCACCCTTGATACGTTCGAGCTCGTGCCTGATTTAAACCCTGATCGCCAGACCCTGTATGCCACCCATGTACAGTTCCACGCATACGGTGGCGGGACATGGCGCAATATCTGTTCAAAAGCAGAAGACATTACGCGATCGGTCAACAGCAAACCCCAGATTGTCATGGATATGGGCCAGATCATGTTCTGCCGGACCATGACCATGACCGCTGACGGACCCATGGAGTTCAATCTTCACTGCCTGCACCACAACAAATGGAGCAACCACGATGTGGAGCTGGAAACAGGATCCGGTATTATCCCCGTTACCTACTCCAAGAAAAGTGCCGTCAACTGTATAATGTGGGCAATCGGTCTTGAAC
>DATMWO010000092.1:0-5496 GCA_035562475.1 Methanoregula sp. | reverse complement strand
GTCAATACGTGTCGTTTTCGTTTTCTTCCATATCGAGGAACAACTCATCAATATTTTCGATAATCCACTGAATTTTTTCCTGGTTGAGATCCTCGGTAAACATCCTGTTCATTGGTTCCAACACCACTTTTTGTATGATCGGGCACACCCGTCACTACCGGGTCGTTTTACCTGGTTATCGTATCTCCACAAAATCACCCAGATCACTCTGGCCGGCAGAAAACTCGTCAGACCATCCATAGCAGTCGCGAAGCATCTGCGCGATTACATCTGAAAATGTCATATTCCCACGTTTTAATATGAGAAGCGCCTCATACACCTCGGGATCTATTCGAATTGAACGCCCCTCGCCTGCACGAGGCATATTTACCACTTCGTGGTTACACTATATAATCTTATCTCAAAAACGATGTCTGACTTTATATGTAGTGCAAAAAATAGTCACGAATTGACGAGATCTGAATCCATGATATATGGTTATTATTCATCGTAAACAGGAAGCACGTTATAAAGCCACTGCTCTGGTGCTAGTTCACCTTCCATGAAGATTTGTATGTTCGAATTTTTCAGTCATTAAAAAAATCAGTTCCTTGATTTTCTTTACATACCAATAAAATCTCAACCCATATCCGGATAATTTACTCATTTCATAGCTAAAAATTTCAACAGAGGAGACTATATTTAATCCCGGGAGTTGATGCGGATGAACGAAAAGGTGCTAAAATCCGTGAATGCAAACTCGGGTTCATCTCCATGACAACCACCAACACGCAGCAGAGTCGGGACGTCAAGGGGGATCCTGGCCACCTCAATATGGTACTCGTCATCCTCTTTTTTTACGGATAGTGGTTCTAATTCAATCGGTTTCTCGACAATGCCGTCCGGTGTTTTCCGGCAGCAGATGTTCTGATGCTGGTGCCCGCAGCACATATGGGTGAGACCCCGTACCGAGAGTGCTTCAAATGCCATTGGGGCAGTATAATGGAACCCGGCAAAGGAATCCCCGGATTCATGAGAAAGCCTTTGCCAGCACTTAAGCCGGAGTGTCTGCTTTCCAAGATCAAGAGGTCCACCATGGACGAACAGCATTCCGCGATCCGACCATTCCATGGGCATGGTATCAAAGAGGGAAAGAAGGGGGGAGCCCCGCATCTGCTCATGACGGTAAGTACTTGCCGGATCACTGCCGCTTACCAACAGCCTGTTGAGAAAAGCATGATCGTGGTTGCCGAGTACAGAAACAAGCCGGTATTCTCTCGAGAGAGTATGGATCATCTCAAGAGTTTCCTGAGGACGGTCTCCCCGATGAACAAGATCCCCGAGATTTATTAAATTATCTACCTGACCGAATGCTTGTCGGAATAAAGGAGTCTTTATACATGACGCAAGGGCACGGATTGCCACCGAATCTGCATGAACATCAGAAAAGATTACGGCACCCATAATGGTGGCACAGTATTAGTGTTCCTTTCTCATAAAAACCGATGATACCACGGGTTATACCAATGACTCGTGGGAATTAAGCTAGTGTTCATGGCCAAGAAATTCCAAAATACGACCGGAATACCTGATGGACATGCATCGAACAGCGGAATGATGGTATGGCTTTCAAATCGTTCTTTTGGTTCTATCTCCATTAATTTGATTCATCAGAAAAACAAACGGGATATGACACCATGGAACGATTTCTTACTGAGTATATCAATCGCCTGAGACCCCACTTCACGGGGTTTCCGGTTGTAACCGCGCACGAGATTGCATCGGCATTCCTTGCATTCAAGTTCGGACTTTTCCACAATGCAGTACATGAATGCACGCAGGCCATCTCTCTTATTCCGGATAACGGAGCCAATGTTGCATTAAAAAAAGCGCTCTCAATAGTCCGGGCAAATGCACAGAATCTCGAAAATGCACAATTTACCTCAGATTTTTCGATATTTTTCTCAGAAAATGAACGCCAGTATGTGCCTATCATGCTTCCCCCCGACCAAGTCGAAGATCCTGGCAGTCTCGAGCTGGACAACGCACTCATCCTGATGTATAGTGTAGCAGTTATTACCTCCCCCGATGATGAAGAAGCCATGACTGAGCACCGCAAGTTCATTGTCAGATTGCTGAGCGGGTACAAAAAGGCATTGGGAATCAGTTGATTTCATCTTTAAATAAATCCTTAATTGAAAAACTGGTCGGGATCTCAAACTTTTTAGACCTGTCTCACCCTGAAACAATACTCCTGAAATAAAAACGAAGATCCAACGTGAATTCAACAAATTATCTGACTAAAGGACCTCTTTTCCGAGGGCTTATAATCATATCCTTACCCATTATTGCAAGTAACCTCCTCCAGAGCGTTCTGGAGGTGGTCGATCTCTACTTTGTTGGCAGACTGGGTGCGGACGCGATAGCCGGCGTTGCCATGAGTACTACAATCATCTTTGTCCTTGCAACATTCGTAGTCGGTCTTGTCACGGCTACCACCGCATTTATTTCGCGTCACTATGGTGCACAGGAACACGATGCCGTGGGATTGATCGTCCAGCATTCCCTTTATATCGGTCTTATTTTTTCACTTGCAATTTCTGTATTCGGCCTGTTCTTCTCAAAAGATCTTCTTATGCTACTTGGAGCAGACGAAACCGTTGCCACACTCGGTTCTGCGTATCTTTCTGTACTTTTTTTAGGGATTTTCACGATGATCGAGCTTTGGGTCGTGATAAGCTCTTTCCAGGCTTGTGGGAACTCACTGACTCCCATGATCCTGATGGTTGGTGTAAATATCGTCAACATCATCCTGAACCCGATATTAATCTTCGGTCTCGCCGGGATCCCGGCTTTTGGTATAGCAGGATCTGCGCTAGCAACTATACTCTCACGAGGAGCAGGATTGGTGATTGGTCTGCTCCTTCTTGTGCGTTACTCCGGCCACATCGCATTCCCGAAAACATGGAGCCTAGATCTCCAGCTGATCTGGCGGATACTCACTGTCGCTATCCCGAACTCTATTCAATCCGGGCTCCGCAGCGGCACTTTCCTGGTGATGATGGCTTTTGTTGCAGTTTATGGAACAGCAGCGATTTCCGGCTATGGTATTGCCGAACGCCTTGAACTTATCGCTCTTATGCCGGGTTTTGCCATCGCTACAGCAACCGCAGTAATTGTTGGACAGAACCTCGGTGCAAAAAAGCCGGATCGCGCAGAGGAGGGTGTGAAACTCGGGCTCGTACTCTATGGTACAATTATGTTCGCGGTTTCAATCTGTTATTACGCATTTGCCGGTAACCTGATCTGGTTCTTCGATCCGAGCGGCGCCAGCGTAATGACCGGGGTATCCTACTTCCGGGCGGTAACGCCCTTCTACCTCATTATGGCAGTGAGCATCATTCTTTCCTTTGCGCTGAACGGTGCCGGGGACACAAAAAAACCAATGTACGCCACGCTTGTATCCATGGTGATGATACAGATCCCCCTGGGTTACTTCCTGCCACAGCATTTTGGACTTGGTATTATAGGTATCTGGATCGCGGTAATCGTGGGTATAATAATTCAGGCTGCCCTGCTTGGAATGATGTACAGGAGCGGCAGCTGGAAGCGTGTCGCATTAGAAATAAAATCAGAATAAAAAATCAACCTGGTATCAGATCTTCAAGGAAAAAATCAGAGGCTGTCAAGACTGATACCGCTGAAGTCCTGCGCAACCTGTTGTATATCCCTGACACCGAACGCCGTCTGAACCATATTCAGGTCGAGGGTATTTGCTGCATCGCACATATAGTCGAGGATGTCAACAGAGAGTTCCTTTTGGACCTTGCTTTTACGCAACTGTTCAACAAGTGCAGCCATCTTTTCCGGAGGTTCCATGCGGAGTTTTGCAAGGCTCATTACACACATGTAAATCCGGGTCAAATTCCGGTCTGTACCGGTTATCGTGTCAAAGAAATTCCTGATTACCTGTGCCTGATAGATATCTCCACCCATGAATCCACCTCCTTCCCAGTCTGTAGGTAATTTCTCTGTTCGAATTGTCCTTATAAAAGGTTTGTGGCAAAAATATTGTTTTACACGAAAAATATGTGATTTAAATCGTTATTTTCCCCTGGAGCGGCGGAGTTGTCTGACAACAAGACGCCGGACGTCTTACATCGGTGCGTTGCTCCCGCTTACTTCGCTGCACTTACAATTTTGATTATATCCCCATCCCTGAGAACGTGATTTTCCTTAATTCGCATCCTTGTCCGAGCGTCAACCGCATAGAGAAATCCCTTGCCAATATCGGTGTGCACCTGAAACGCAACGTCATGAGGGGTTGATCCTTTCTTCATCAGGAAAGCATCGGGGAGAACTTCACCTTTCTTATTGCAGTAATGGGTTTCATCCTCAACAGGGTAGATGACGATCATATCGAGCAGATCAAATACCGCCCGGTTAATCGCCTGCTGTACTCCTGTTCCGTTGCACCGCTTCATCACTTCTGCAATCTTTGCCAGTCCTGCTTTCTGCGCTGGTGAGAGAGTCCCTTCATTGGCAATTCTGAATTGAACATCACCAGGGAGATACTGAATCAGCTGCGCCGCTGCTGCATTCCTGAGTGCAAGTTCTGATGCTGCACTCGCAAACGATACCTTCTGCTCTGCAAGTTTTAAGCGCAGAATTTCCGGGGCTTCATCAAACTTGTTCCCTACAACCAGCATAGGTTTTGATATCTTTACCATCTCCGCGCATAGCGGGATAAGATCCTCGATAGTAGCATGGACAAGATCAATCTTGAGTTTCAGCTCAACATCGCGTATATCCTCCATGGTAATGCCCAGACCGGTAAATATGTCTGCAATACCCTGCTGGATAGCAGTACCTTTTCCCTGAGACATGCGGCTTATCCTCGTCCAGTGCTTTTCAAGAATTCCATGGACCCACATAGTCATTTCAAAAATCAGGAATTTGATGTCTTCTTCCGGATCATGATTGCCTACCCCAACCGGGTTCCCCTCGCTGTCCGTGCCTCCGCTTGCATCGACAATATGGAGTATTGCATCTGCCTGCCGAAGGTTGTCAAGGAACTGATTGCCAAGTCCCTTACCCTTGTGGGCATCAGGGACAAGCCCGGCGACATCAATTAAATTGACCGCTACAAACCGGTTCCCATCAACACAGTGTCCACAGGTGAGATGAAGATCATGACACGGACACTTCGTTCTCACATAGGCAACGCCAAAGTTCGGATTGATAGTCGTGAACGGATAGTTGGCGATTTCGACATTTGCCATGGTCGCGGCCTTGAAAAATGTCGACTTTCCGCAGTTGGGTTTACCCGCAAGGGCAAGAGTGATCATGTATGGTTCCTCATATGACTATTCGAGATATTTCTGTTTTGCTGGTCTGATGAGAATCTGACAATATTTTTTGTTCTGTTTTTAAAAGATCCGGATAGTTTTCAAATTTTCATAGGGATCTTATACTGTTTTGCTGGCCTGCATGAAAAAAGCCGATCGTTTTCATGCT
>DATMWO010000091.1:0-2101 GCA_035562475.1 Methanoregula sp. | reverse complement strand
GATTTATATATTAAAAGGCTATTCGTTACGATGCGAAAGTAACGTATTTTTTCCCGGGAATATTTCCCGCGGGATATTCCAAGCATGCTCCGGATACGCTTCCTGATCCCCCAAAAGGTGACTTCCCGATATACCATATATGGTTTGAACACCAGATCTTTTTATCAACAGCGAGGATTATGCCCAATATAACACTCTCTCATAACCAGCAGTTTTCACTCGATCAGACGCTTGGCTGTGGTCAGGTATTCCGATGGGATCGCACCGCTGATGGATGGTGGTATGGTGTTATCGGCGAGCGTGTTATCAGAATACGGCAGGTTGGTGTCCGGCTTACATTTGAAGGCGCGCCGGCATCTTTTATTACCCGCTATTTTTCACTGGATGTGGACCTCCTCCCCATTATGGCATCCATTGACCGCGATCCCTTCATCCATACCGCACTCAGTCGATGCACCGGACTGCGCTTAATCCGTCAGCCGAAATGGGAGTGCCTTGTGTCCTATATCTGTTCGACCAATTCGAATATCCCTACGATACGGCGCAGAATAGCTTCCATTGCAAAGCAGTTTGGCAAAGCGATTGAATTCGAGGGAAATACATATTATACCTTTCCTGGACCCTCCTCAATCTCGTGCGGGGAGCGTATACTCCCTGACTGCAAACTGGGTTACCGCACTCCCTATATCTTTGATACCTCCTGTGAGATCACCAATCTGAAAAAGTGGGAGACTGCCATTTCTGCTCTGCCATTTGAGGATGCACGACGTGAACTGATGAAACTCAAGGGTGTAGGACCCAAAGCAGCTGACTGTGTTCTTCTTTTTGCCTTCCAGAAATACGAGGCGTTCCCGGTCGATGTCTGGATACGCCGGATAATGCAGCAGAACTATCTCCCAAATCTGAGTGCGGATTCTCATTTACCAGCCCGGGAATATGATGCCGTGCGCCGCTTTGCCCGGGAGCATTTCGGGGAATACTGCGGGTATGCACAGGAGTACCTGTACGCGACGAGAGAGGGGTGAGAGCCTGGATATTCGTTAAAAACACCAGTGATATTTTTTCAAAATTTCAGGTCCGGATTCAATGCGTGTTGACATTTTCTGCTCATGCGTTGTCATGCTATGATCCACTCGCCTTGGGGACGGACAAGCATTCCACTTCGCAAGAATTCAGTGTGAGCTAAAAACGCGAAGAGAGAGCTCCCTACTCATCGGTGCGGGGGGAACTCCTGATGAAGGAAGCCCCTTATCGTTTTTATAAAAGGTCCTCAGGTACCGATATCCCAGCTGCAGAGATAGTTTTTCTGCTCGTTGGTCATCTTATCAAGGGATAGCCCGAGCGATGAAAGTTTCAGGTTTGCAACCTGTTCATCAATTTCCTGCGGGACATCGTATACGCCGCCCTTCATCTTCCTGCCGTTCTTGGCTATATGGAGAGTGCAGAGCGCCTGCAGGGCAAAGCTCAAGTCCATGACCTCGATCGGGTGACCCATACCTTTGGGTGTGGCGAGGTTGACAAGCCGGCCCTCGGCAAGGACATGGACAGCTTTTCCTTTAAGCATGAACGTCTCGATTCCGTCCCGCTGGATAACCTTATCAGCGTTCCTGTGGAGCCATTCGATATCGATCTCAACATTGAAATGACCGGCATTTGAGAGGATCGCACCATTTTTCAGCTTCCTGAAGTGCCTTGCGGCAATGACTGCAACGTTGCCGGTTGTCGTGACGAAGATGTCCCCTATCGCTGCTGCCTCATCCATGGACATGACCATGAACCCGTCCATGTGGGCCTCAAGTGCACGTCGCGGGTCAATCTCGGTGACGATAATTTTTGCCCCGAGCCCATGGGCTTTCTTTGCAAGTCCTCTCCCGCAGAAACCGTAACCGGCAACCACGAAGTATTTCCCGGCGATGAGGGTGTTTGTCGTGATCATGATCGAGGATAGGGCACTTTCCCCGGTCCCATGGACATTATCGAAGTACCGCTTCATGGGGGTATCGTTCACGGCGATAACCGGAAATTCGAGTTTTCCTTCAGCAGCCATCGCCCGCAGGCGATGGATACCGGTCGTGGTCTCTTCGCAGCCACCGATCACCTT
>DATMWO010000090.1:0-3145 GCA_035562475.1 Methanoregula sp. | reverse complement strand
GTATTCTACAGGCTGGTGGGTTCTTACCACTAAACAGCCTGTGTTTTTTGATAGTCTGTGAATCCTGCTCTCCATTGAATTATCAAAAAGGTGAATTGCAATTATCAGGAAAGATAATTTTTTTTAATTCCATCCCTCAATAACAATCCTCCCCAGTATCCCGCCCTATATAATCTGAGCTGGTGGTATCCTTAAATCTTTAAATAGTGACGGCGATGTATTTCACACATCAGCATGAAAAACATCATCATCAAAGGCGCACGCCAGCATAACCTGAAAAATATCAGTGTTGAGATCCCCCGTGACAAGCTCGTGGTGATCACCGGAGTATCAGGTTCCGGCAAATCAACCCTCGCGTTCGATACTCTCTATGCAGAGGGCCAGCGCAGGTATGTCGAGTCTCTTTCAACGTATGCCCGCCAGTTCCTCGGCCTTATGCACAAGCCGGATGTGGACAGCATCGAAGGATTGTCGCCGGCTATCTCCATAGAGCAGAAGACCACCTCCAAAAATCCCCGAAGCACGGTGGGTACAACCACCGAGATTTACGATTATCTCCGTCTCCTTTTCGCCAGAATCGGTACGCCGTATTGTCCGGAGCATAACATTCCAATCGCCTCCCAGACTCCCGACCGGATCACCGACCAGATAGCTGCTGAACACCCGGGCATGGTCACGATCCTCTCCCCGGTTGTCCGCCAGAAAAAGGGCACGTACCAGCAGCTCCTCCGTGACCTGAACAAGGAAGGGTACACCCGCGTCCGGGTCAATAAAAATATTATCCGGACTGATGAAGAGATCAACCTTGACCGGTACAGGAAACAGGATATCGAGATTGTGATTGACCGTCTGGTAACTACGGACCGGTCACGACTTACCGAAGCAGTAGAGAACGCACTGAAGAAATCCGAAGGGCTTGTCCTCGTTGTTGACGAAGCAGAGAAGGAATCCACCTACTCTTCTCTCATGGCCTGCCCGGTCTGCGGGATTGCCTTTGAGGAACTCCAGCCGCGGATGTTCTCGTTCAACAGCCCGTTTGGCGCCTGCGAGGAGTGCCACGGGCTCGGTGTGAAGATGGAGTTTGACCCGGACCTGATCATTCCGGACAAAAACCGGTGCATCGCAGACGGAGCTGTGGCCCCTTACCGCAACCCGATGGACGGCTTCCGCGGGCAGTATCTTGCAACTGTTGCAAAACACTTCGGTTTCGATGTGCTTACCCCCATGAAAGATCTCACGGAGGAGCAGTACAATGCCCTGATGTACGGCTCTTCGGACCGGATGAAGTTCTCCATGAGCATGAAGAACGGGGACGCCCACTGGTCGCATACCGGCGAATGGGAAGGACTCCTCCCCCAGACAGCACGGTTGTATTCCCAGACCCAGTCAGACTACCGCAAGCGTGAACTTGAAGGGTATATGAGGGTGTTTGACTGCCCGTCATGCAAAGGCAGGCGGCTCAAGGACAAGGTGCTTGCAGTCCGTATCAGTGGGAAATCCATCATTGATGTTACGGACCTTTCGGTCAGTGACAGCGTGGCGTTTTTTACGGGTCTCAAGCTTACCGAGAGGGAAGTGGAGATCGCAAAACAGATCATCAAAGAGATCCGCTCGCGTCTTGAATTTCTGGAAAAAGTGGGTCTTGGTTACCTTACTCTCTCACGCAATGCCGGAACCCTCTCGGGGGGGGAAGCACAAAGGATCCGGCTTGCCACCCAGATCGGATCGAACCTGATGGGCGTGCTCTACGTCCTGGATGAACCCTCCATTGGTCTGCACCAGAGGGATAACCGCAAACTGATCGGGACGTTGAGGACCCTCCGGGATCTTGGCAATACCCTTATTGTGGTGGAGCACGATGAGGATATGATCCGATCGGCTGATCACGTGATCGATATGGGACCCGGTGCCGGGCTCCACGGCGGAGCGATAGTGGCAGAAGGGACACCTGCCCAGATCGAGAAGAACAAAAAATCTCTTACCGGGCAGTACCTTATCGGAGCAAAACAGATCGGGATACCGGAAAAACGCCGGGTGGCAACAAAATTCATTACCGTAAAAGGTTGCCGTGAGCACAATCTCAAGAACATCGATGCAAAGTTCCCTCTCGGGCTGCTCACCGTAATTACCGGCGTCTCCGGAAGCGGGAAGTCCACGCTCGTGTATGAAACCCTCTACAAGGGTATGATGCAGATCCTTCACCAGTCGCGGGATCATGTGGGGAGCCATGACGGTATCGTCTTCGATGCGGAGATCGATAAGGTAATTGTGATTGACCAGTCACCTATCGGTAAGACACCCCGGAGCAACCCGGCTACGTACACCAAAGTCTTTGATGAAATCCGGGCAGTCTTTGCCCAGACAAAAGAGGCAAAGATGCGGGGTTACAAACAGGGCCGGTTCTCGTTCAATATACGGGGTGGCAGGTGCGAAGCATGCGAAGGTGACGGGCTGATCCGTATTGAGATGAATTTCCTGCCCGATGTCTATATCGAATGCGAGGAATGCAAGGGAAAGCGGTACAACCGCGAGACGCTCGAGGTGAAGTACAAAGACAAATCGATTGCCGACGTACTGGACATGAGTGTCGAAGAGGCGATGAGGATTTTCGCAAACATTCCATCCATTAAGAGCAAGCTGGAGACACTCTCAAGGGTAGGTCTTGATTATATCAAACTCGGGCAGAGCTCAACGACACTTTCGGGCGGGGAAGCCCAGAGGATTAAACTAACCCGTGAGCTTGCCAAGCGGGCTACCGGAAAAACCCTGTACCTGCTGGATGAGCCGACTACCGGGCTCCATTTTGATGATACGAAAAAACTGATCAAGGTGCTCGATGATCTCGTCGCAAAAGGAAACACCGTTGTGGTGATCGAACATAACCTCGACGTGATCAAATCGGCAGATCACCTCATAGATATCGGTCCTGACGGTGGAGACGCCGGTGGGAAGATTGTTGCTACCGGGACACCGGAAAAAGTAGCAGGTGTCGCGAAAAGCTATACAGGACAGTTTTTAAAACCGATATTGCAGCGGGTTTAATTTTTGTCAGATGTATCCCATTTTTTTATAAAAAAGATTCAGCTTTGTTTTTCCAGCAGGTCTTTTAATGCCGGATCGATTTGGACAGCCTGTTCGTAACGGG
>DATMWO010000089.1:0-6157 GCA_035562475.1 Methanoregula sp. | reverse complement strand
CAGTAGTTTACCTTCGTGGCCTAGTACCTGACCTGCAAGCGCGTAACTTTTCGTCAGAGCCGGGTCGAGTCTGGTTCCCACTCCAAGCAGTCCGCCGGGAGTAGCCTCAGCGACCTTGTTAGAACCAGCATTGATCGATGTGACTTTTGTTGTGATAGGAATCCATTTTATCCTGTTTTCGATCTGTGTCTGTCTGCCGGGCCGGATCTCGATATCATCACCTTCGCGGAGGATGCCCCGGATAAGAGATCCCCCTACGACGCCACCTTTCACATCCTTCCAGTTACAGCCAGGTTTGTTTACATCAAACGAGCGGGCTATAAGCATAACAGGTTCGGCATTAGGATCCCGCACGGGTTCAGGAATTGTCTGATCAAGTGCCTGAACAAGAGCACCAATATTGATTCCTTTTTGCGAAGAAACCGGAATGATGGGTGAATTTTCAGCGATTGTTCCTTTAATGAATTTTTGTATCTCGTGGTAATTGTCGATCGCTTCTTTCTGGCTGACCACATCAATTTTACTCTGGACAATCACGATATTTTTTATCCCGACAAGCTCCAGCGCCATAAGGTGCTCTTTTGTCTGGGGCTGCGGGCATTTTTCGCTAGCAGCAATAACCAGCATTGCCCCGTCCATTAATGCTGAACCGGACAACATCGTGGCCATGAGCGTCTCGTGACCCGGTGCATCGACAAAGGAAATTGACCGGAATGGGGTTCCCTTTCCGCCGCACACCGGACAATCGGAACTGGTCGAAAAGGCGTTTGTACCTTCGCACTTTTCGCACCGGTAAAAGGTAGCGTCAGCATATCCAAGACGGATCGAGATGCCACGTTTCACCTCTTCACTGTGCCTGTCTGTCCATGTCCCGGTGAGTGCGTTAACGAGTGTTGTTTTGCCATGATCGACATGACCTACCACTCCTATATTGACACTGGGAACTTTTACATCATACAAATGAAATCGAACCTCCTCACTCTCAAAGAAATTTAGAACACCAACACCATATCTTGAATTAATCCCATTCTTGATTTATGCACCCGGATATTCAACGAGACATCGATCAGAAAGTCCATGCTGGTTTGATAACACTTATGGACGCGAAAATATTAAATAAGTATCTCGCTGATCGGCAGATATCAAAGTTTTATGACTTACCTTAGAAACGACGGTGACCTGAGAAAGAATAATTATTTTTTTTGTATTACAATCCATATTTTTTTCAGAGAACTTCAAAATGCTTTTTCTGTCATCCCGTTTGCAATGAACAAGTAAACCCAACCAAGATTGAGCGGGAGAATTAACCTCCTCCCTCGCAGCTCTGATCGGTTGCTTTCCACGCGTCCTGCAGATCGCGCCCTGATGCAAACTCTTTCTCTCTCTCAATTACTTTTTTTGCATCATCAATGATTGCCTTGGCTGATTTATCCGGGCCGGTTGCCGGAATCAGATTATCGATCCTGTACAGGAGATTTGTACTGTCCAGTTCGGCAAAAACCTCTCCCCGCACCTGCTCGATACGCAGGATGGTTCCGGTTGTTCCGGTTCGTGGATACCGCACCCGCATGCCGAGAGTGAGCTCTTCTGCTAACATAATGGAGAATGATGTATATACTTGTATAAAGGTGTTTTTCCGCCACATCCAAAAATTACATTCTTATCTTTCTAAGTACTGCTACCATATCACGGGTTGTGCGACGGGGCTCACTCTCACATGGTGGAACCGGCGATCCATGGAGAGAAGAAAAAATCCGGTTGATTGCATCGCCATGTGAAGGTCCATACCCCCCTTCGAGCACAAGTGCCAACGGATGATCAGTTGCATCCCTTATGAGCGCGGTAAGAGTGCCAAAATCCGCTGGAAATAACAGCATACCGCTTTTTGGATCATCAAAAAGAGGATCCTGCCCTGCGGATATGATTATAATCCCGGGTTTGAACTGCCGGAGAGCGGGGATAAACACCTCTTCAAAAACGAGCCGGTAATCGGCAATGGTTGATCCAGCCCTCATAGGTGCATTTATGGTGAATCCCTTGCCCAACCCTGTTCCGATTTCATCTACCCAACCGGTGTGGGGAAAGATGTTTCCCTGATGAATGGAACAGAAGAGCACGCGATCAGATGCTGAAAAAATTTTCTGAGTGCCATTCCCATGGTGGAGATCCCAGTCTATGATCGCGACTTTGCCCAGTCGATCCAGCGCAGCAGTGGCAGCTATCGCAACATTGTTAAAAATGCAAAAGCCCATTGCCCGGTCAGATTCAGCGTGATGTCCGGGAGGGCGAACAATAGCGAAACAGGATTCACCATCAATCGCACGATTCACTGCCTCGATAGCAGATCCCGCTGCACAGGAAGCCACATCGAACGTCTCACCAGTGACGTACGTGATATGATCAATGAAGTGTTGTCCCCCATGTGAAGAAAATTCACGGATCATCCGTATATGAGAGGGTGTATGGACTCTGAGCAGGTCCCTTTCTGTGGCATAACACGGTGCGACAACCGGTACTCCTTTGGGAACTCCGTCAAGAGCTGCAAGCAGCCGGGCGCTACTCTCATCGTGATTTTCCAGATCATGATGAGAGAAAACTTCACCGTAAATTGCAGAACATCGTACCATAACCGTGTCACCCGTATATTATTTTCCAGCCTTCAAAAGGTTTGGTCTCGTGCACATTAAAAAAAAGAGAGAAGGAAAGAAATGAATTATTTAATCAATGTACCCTGCATTACGGCGGATTCAGGTACATCATATTCCAGTCCTGAGGTGATTACCCGGTATTTGCCGGTAGTCTTTACTTCATAGGGGTTACCTGTTGTTGAATAGGGCACGATAAACTCACCGTTGACGCTCATCTGCCGGTACGTGAAATTTCTGCCGGTATTGCTGATGAGAGGAACCTGGATAATACCTTCTCCTTTAATGTGCGCCCCTTTCACATACTCAAAAACTTTGACGTATTTGAGATCATTGGTCTTTGAATTGAACACATTGCTGGGAGATTCGTGAACAAGCCGGTAATGCCTGAGCGCCGGAACGGTTTCTATCGGCAGTGTAATGGCAGGGCTCAATGCAGCGGCATGGTAACCCGCTGGTGCTTTAAGGTTATATTCAGCTGCACGACTGACTGCATCGGTAGCATTCATTGCTTCAGCGCCGGTGATTACCGGAAGTGAGACCTGCGAAATAGTCGGGTCGGCGTACTCAATGTAATACGCACTCGTGGGTATTGTCAGGGAGCCGTCGAAGTTATGGAGACGCGAGATCATGGTAAGATAATACTGCTGAGTATTGAGAAGCACGGACTCGTAACTGTTGGGATTGTTCTGTTCAGGAGTAAGCAGGGTCATCTGGTAGGGACTGGCGGCAGCCGATGCATTATACCAGGTTGCCATAGCCCAGAATTTGCCGGTATCCATTTCGATATCGGTCATAATATACCGGGTTTTTGCTCGATCAAGGACCTGATTTCCCTCATCTTCAGATACGGACATGAAAAAGTTGGCTGACCCGGCAGGTCCAACAACACCCTGCTGGAAGGGGTTGGCGTTCGGGATCCGCTTTGCAATATACGTTATCATATGCCCATAGTCCCACCAGGACATGACCCCATATGCCTCGGGAGGATACTGGAATGTCTGGGGATTGTAAATGGTGGTGTAATTCACGCCGGTTTCTGGTGTATTATTTCCCATCCAGTCCAGAGACTCCCTCCAATCGGGATTCATCCGTATATTGTCGCCGGCTGCATTTGCGTAGCTCAGCGATGCAGAGGTATAGGCAAAGAGGATGCCAAGCCCAACAACGAGAATAACAAATGCTATGTTGATATAATTGGGATGAGACGTTTCGGGACTTTTCTTTTGGGTTTTTTTCTGTTTTTTGCTCTTTTGGGGCTCCTCTTTCTCTCCTTTGTTGTATCCGGGGTCTTCAGTTTTTGATGAAATCCCGGTTGCCAGCAGGCGGATATCTGCCCATCCATAATCAAAAGTGAAGCTGACACATACGGCAGAGAGCAGAGCAACATTAACTGCAAGGTAATACTCATAGCGGATATGCTGCCACGTCGAAAATAGCATGATGAGTGACCACACGAGGGCAAAGATCTGGTGCGGATGCTCATCACGCAAATTCTTATAGATCATCACAAGTGCCCCTCCTGCCATCAGAATGAGACCATAGTTAAAAGTCATCCACGCAAGGTTTGGTGCCCATCCCCGGGCCTCCTGCACGGTATTGGTAACTGCCTGTTGTCCGAAAAACGCGAAGAGTGCAGTTATAAACAGGTCATACATCTGGGGGCTGGTAATGAACAGGATGAGCGCAAACAAAATTCCGCATCCAATAAGAATAACAGGAAAGTAATACCGCTTTTTTCCTTTTAGATAGTAAGCAATACCATAAAGAACGGCCGTACCTCCAATCAATCCGAGGTATGCGTATATATGTCCAATGGAATAGGTGGAAAGATTAATCCCGGAATTTTGAATCCCGAATATCAGGAGCCCGATAATCGCGATGCCGAAAATTACCGTATTAATAAAAAGGAGATATTCACTGGTCCTGCCCCGCAACACATCAATCATAAACTGGATTACCGTGAATATCCCGACAATCATTGCAAAGAGGATCATTGTTGGCATTACAAACAGTCCGAGGAGGTACGCGATACCTGCAAGACAAGATAATAATAGTGATTTTTTATAGGTGCTGAAAATATTCAGCTCGATTTTTGTATCTTTTTCTGTGTAAATCGCATACATATAAAACAAACAAAAGATCGTGGAAAAAAGTACTTCTGCAATATGATGATCCATATATCCGTAGAACGAACGGTAAAAGAACTGGCCGGATACTACCGCGGTAAACCCTGATGCAAGAAGACCGGTTTTCCAGTCACCGCAGGTTTTTCCCACGAAGTACATGATCGCTACCATCATCATTCCCATGACTGGGGGAATTAAAAGACCCGTGCTGATGATTTCCGGTCGCGTTGAGGCACCGGTAATGAGGCAAATGATTGCAATAATGGTAGGAAAAAGCGGTCCCCAGTAGATTGTAGTCCCAGTGGGAAAGAGGGACATTGGATCGTACCAAGCATAATTCGGGAAATTTGCCAAAATCTGTTCTACCTGGCGCAGATTGTACAGCGGGTCGTCACTTGCCACCATATTCAGGACGTCGGTGTCCCCCATATTGAGCATGGGAAGCAAACGAAGCCAAAGGGCAAAGATCGAGAATAATATTACCAGTCCGATAACCAGTTGCGTGTGGCGGTTTTTTAGATCGATATATACCATGGAATCAACCTTTCTTGGGTACTTGGTTTCCGTTTAGACCATTAATAAATTTGGATGAAATTCTTATGAGAAACTCCTGAATATCTCTTCAAACTGGCGGGATTTCTCTTTCCAGCTGTATTTTTCAAGGTTTATCGAAAAGGATGGGCGGTTTAGCATCAGATATTGAATTTGTGTAATAAATTCCTCCTGGGTCCGGTACACGAAAAGGTTCGGTCCACCCATTTGCTCCACATCAGGAATCGGTCGCATGACTATCGGTTTTCCACAGGCGGAATATTCAAAATATTTGTTGGGAAGTGCTATATTACTCCATTGAGGTGGAGAGAGAGGGATGGTACAGGCATCCATAACAGCAATATATCTGGGAAGTTCGTTGTATGGTTTTGTTCCGGTAATATTTGATCTTAAGGACTGGTTTCCCGATTCGGCTGCTGCTTATTTCAAAAATCGTCTTATACAGAATATAGTAAGAAAAAGTGTATGGAAAATTACGAGAAAAAATCTTAATGAGTGTGATCGTATAACAACCGTTTCGCCTTCCCTCGTAGAAAAACTCAAAGGATTCGGCTTTTCCTCAGATTTGATTACTAATGGTGTTGATATCAACATTTTCCAACCGATGGATGGACGAAAAACCAGAAAGGAACTTGGTATCGGAGACGAGGATTTTGTCGTAGGATTCTGTGGAAGTGTTGAGCGCTGGTATGCAATTGATGAGATGATCCGTGCTTTGCCCGTATTGATTCAATATCGTCCTGAAACAAAAATGCTCGTGGTTGGAAGTTCCCTTTTTACAGATTATCAGTCCATATTATACAAGCTTGCAAAAGATTTGGGGATTTCCGA
>DATMWO010000088.1:0-2049 GCA_035562475.1 Methanoregula sp. | reverse complement strand
TCCGTGTGCTCATGGTCTGTTCATTTATCGTGCGCAGGTTATCGATGGAAAAAAGACGGACACCATCGATGGTCGATGCCCCGTCCTCGATATCCCGGGGCTGGGCGATGTCAATCAGTATCAGTGGGCGGGGGTGTCCTTCAACCGGCCAGCACCGTTTTTTCATCGCCAGCTCCAGCTCTTTTGTATGGATGACCGGGTGGGGGGCAGATGTGCAGGAGATCACAACATCTGACAGCGTGATATAATGGTAGAGCTCGGACAACCGTACAGCCTTTCCCCCGATTTTGTCGGCAAGGATAACTGCCCGACCGTAGGTCCGGTTTGCCACATACATGGCTGTTAAGTCCTTTGCTGCAAGTGCCTGGGCAACCAGCATCCCCATCTCCCCACTTCCGACGACAAGGATATGTTTGCCTTCAAGACTCCCGATCTGGGATTCGGCAAGCAGCACCGCAGCAGACCCCACGGAGACTGCCCCACGGTTGATCAGGGTGCGTTTACGGACTTCGATCCCCACGTGTACTGCTTTGTTGATGCAGAATTCGAGGAAGTTGCTTGCAGTTCCGGCTTCCTGTGCGTCGGCAAGAGATTTTTTCAGCTGCCCTATGATCTGGTCTTCACCAACAATCATCGAGTCTATACCGGATGCAAGGCTGAAGAGATGGCAAAGTGCACCTTTCCCGCTGTGCATGAAGAAATCCTGTCTTCCCTGTCCTCTAAGGAAATCCCTGAGATCATCCGCATCTCCTTCGACGATCAACTCGACACGGTTACATGTCTGGAGCAGGAGAACCCCTTTGAACTGTTGACCGGCTTTTTTGAGAAATTCGGGTTCGTCCGGAAAACGGAATGTTTCGAGGGCAGTAACATTTGCCGTGTGATGGCTTACACCGGCAATCGCGATCGGAACTCCTGCAGGTTCATTCATGCAGGTACCTCTCTTTAACCTGCTGGCAAGCCCCTGCAGGATCGGTTTCCAGGGTTTTCCAGATCTCACGATCATATAATACTTCCCGAAGAATTGCATTCCGCCGGGACTGGGAAGATTCAGTCTGTTTCAGCTGCGCCCGCAGGTCACGCTGCAATGCTATCATGTCATCAAGGGCAGGGAACTCTGATTCGAGGTGTTCCCGTATAAACCGGGATACTGACGGGCTGTTTCCCCCCGTACTGATCGCAATCTGGTAATTTTCCCCCCTGGTTACCGAGGGAATAATCACATCCCCTGCTTCACCATCCGCGTTATTGAACAGGATACCCTGTGCCCCGCAGAGATTTTTAATCCGGTTATTCTGGGTGGGATCAGATAATGCCCCGACAACCAGAAAGGCCCCGTCAACTATCCCCCTGAGTTCCTCATCAGAAACCCTTCCCGCGTCCAGCATCCGGCGTTGTACCGGAAGGATGCTCATCTTGTGTGAGAATGAACGGCTTATCACCAGAACCTCGGCTTCACCGGAAAAATACGCAGCTTTTCGGGATGCGACTTCCCCTCCTCCGAATATAACAATGCGTCTGCCCGAACAATCCACAAAGAGCGGGATCATCAAGGTAATAGATAGGGCTATTGCGTTACTTTAAGATGTTGGAATAGTTGTGTATTTTTCCTGCATTTGCCATAGGGTGCAGGTTTGAATCCAAACCGGAATGCCGGTTATCATGGAAGGATCAGGCCGCCACTTCCGAACAATTGAAGGATGAAGAAGAAATAAAAACACAAAGAAGAATATCTGACGGAGCCCAAGGGTTCGATATACTTAAATTGTTTGAATGCTCACACTTTAGAGCACATCTGCGCCGATAGTGTAGTGGTTATCACTAGGCGTTGCCAACGCCTAAACCCGGGTTCGAGTCCCGGTCGGCGCACTCTGCCTTGACGTTTTAAGGCGCTTACACTTTTTTGTTTTCTCGAGAAATTGAATTACGATGGCCGGGTTATGATTAATCAAAAGAATTACGGGGAATCATTCCTTAATTTTCTCTCTCGAATTATCTGATACAATCAATACCCTGTTCGCATTCAGAAACTTACTTAATGTATATACA
>DATMWO010000087.1:0-2652 GCA_035562475.1 Methanoregula sp. | reverse complement strand
TTGGTACTCAGTCCTGCATCCAGCAGGAGTGCACCGCTCTCCCCTTCGAGAAAAACGCAATTGCCTTTGCTCCCGCTGGCCAGAACCGTGCAGCGCATCGTCCTATTATTAGGCGTTCTCGTATTATAGTGTTTAACTCATCACAGGTTTTTTTTGGGATTCTGGTAAAAAAAGGATCTTTCAGCTGGTATCCGGAAGGACATGGATGGCAGTGGCTTTGACACCCGCGATTACGGTCATCCCGACAGCAAGTTGGAGTTCATCAGCAGATCTGCGGGTCACCAGTGCTGTCAGCGGAGAACCGAAGTCAATCGTTGTTCGGACAAATGGTCCAAAAGGTACCATCTTTGTTATTGTCCCGCTCAGCTGGTTTCGTACACTGGTTTTTGGCAAATCCCCATCTTTGACTGCGATGGTCACTTCTTCCGGGCGGATGAACAAGGATACCTTTGTTCCGGGTTTACAGGGAGTGATCACTTCAAAGACAGCATTACCAACCGATACACGGGCATGCCCCTCTTCATTGGATTCGACGATCCCTTCCAATATAGTTTCAATACCCACAAACCGGGCGATGTCTTTGCCATTCGGGCGGTAAAAAATATCATGGAGTGAACCGATCTGGGCAATTTTCCCGTTCATAATCACCCCTATCCTGTCTGCGAGGCGCTGGCCCTGGATCATATCGTGGGTAGAGAGGATGATAGTAGTATGAAAGCGGTGGTGGATGCGGCGGATAAGATTCTCAATCAACTCAGTGTTGACAGGATCAAGATTTGCCGTCGGCTCGTCCAGGAGGAGGACGTCAGGCCGGGTAACCAGTGCTCGTGCGATTGCCACGCGCTGCATTTCTCCTCCGGAGAGCGTGACCGCTTTCCGATTTGCAAGATGCAGCAGCCCAACGATATCGAGAGCCTCATGAACACGAGTATCAGTCTCTGATTTTTCCACACCACGGAACTTAAGTCCGAATGCAACATTGCCGGCAACGGTTAAGTTCAGGACTGCGGGTTTCTGGAAAACCATCGACATGCGCCTCCGGATCGAAAGCTGATCCGTATCCGGTGCGGTGGTATCAGTACCGTCAAAAATGATAGTGCCGGATGTTGGGGTATCAAGAAGATCGATGAGACGCAGGAGTGTCGTCTTTCCGCTCCCGCTCGGCCCGATAAAGGTGAAGATCTCCCCACGCTGAATCTCGAGGTAAATCGATTCGAGAATCGTTTTGCCACCTGCCACGCGCGCGAGACCTTCTATCCGGATCATAACCGGGGCCCTCCAAGTACCTGCTGGGACTCAACCGACAAGCCGGATATGATGATATTCATTATGATAACGATGACCAGCGCTATCAGAAGCAGGATGATGCCAAGAGCGATTGAGAACGGGAAATCGCCGATACCCGTCTGCAGAGCTATTGCAGTTGTCAGTACGCGTGTCTCTCCCCGGATATTGCCACCGATCATCATTGCAACACCGACTTCAGAGATAGCACGACCAAAGCCAAGGACCACTGCACTGAGGATCGCCAGACGCGCTTCCCTCACAACCTGCATGATGGTCTGGATTCCGGTTGCACCCAGCGAGATGAGGGTGTCGCTGATATTCCGGTCGACTCCGCCAAGAGCGGCGATGACAAGTCCGGTTATGATGGGAATAATCAGCACGGCCTGTCCAATGATCATGCCTTCCGGGGTGAACAGGAGCCCGAATATCCCCAGCGGGCCGCTCCGGGAGAACATAAGATAGAGCAGGAGTCCCACAACAACGGTCGGGATGGAATAGAGGGTCTGGATCAGGATGATAACCGCCCGTTTTCCCCGGAATTCGTAAAAATGGATAAATCCCCCCAAAGGAATGGATATGGAGGCTGCAATAACGGTTGCTGCAAGCGAGATCAATATAGAGAGTGCGGCTATCTGCATCACTTCGGGGTCGAGGGTGACAATCAGGTTTAATGCCTGTATGAATCCCGATACAATCTCGCTCATTGATGTTACCACCGGATTTATAGGATCTGCGCATTGTTTTTTACCGGATATTCGGAAAAGTCCGGTAAAAAGGTTAATTCTTACATCAGCATTACTTTATTTTAATGATTGGTAAACGATTTTTGTTTTCATTGCGGTGCTGCTGGTATCCTGAACCTGGGTGTATGGGGAACAGAATAATTTCCTGATCTCATCAACCGCAAGACCGTGTCCCCGATGTCCGCAACCCCCATGAAATTCTCCCTGTCAGAGCTGGCGGGTTCCCTGGGTGATTTCGGGACGATCATTCCGTTGATCATTGCCGTGGGGCTGGTATCTGATGTCAATATCCGGTATGTGCTCCTCTTCTTTGGCATCTGGTTCATTCTTACCGGGCTATATTACCGGCTGCCCATCCCTCTTGAACCCATGAAGGCGATCGCGGTGATGGTAATTGCCGGAGGTATCAGCAGTGGAGAGATAGCTGCAGCCGGACTTATCCTCGGAGTTATCTTCCTTGTGCTTGGTTACGGCCGTTTATTTGAGGTTATTGATCGGTGGGTGCCGGAGAGTGTCGTCAGGGGAATCCAGCTCGGTCTTGCCCTGCTCCTTTTTAAGGCTTCAGCAGATTTCGTCATCAAAGATGCGTTCTTTTTCATCATCGGGATAGGTATTGTTATAG
>DATMWO010000086.1:0-3709 GCA_035562475.1 Methanoregula sp. | reverse complement strand
AACTTCTCTTCTCAGAGATTGATCCCGGAGAGGTAGAGAGGACAAAAAGCGCATTCCCGGTAGAAAAAGACCGCAGGGATGCTCTTTATCACGATCTTCTTACGAAGAAAAAAGAGTAAGAAAAAAAGGATACCCTTGTCCTTTCTTCGATGAACTGAGGGTAAAAAATCCTGGAGACCGCCGTTTATCCTCCGTGGAAACGCACGCCTATATGTAATCAAAAGACCAATACTCTACCATGTATCATCTCGTGTGCGTCAACTGTGGAGCCACCTATCCCGCTGACGAGATCCTGTATAATTGCAAAAAATGCGGTCATCTCCTTGCTGTAAAATATCCCCTGGACGAAATAACGGTAACAAAAAAGATGTGGGAGAAGCGTCCGCTCTCGGTATGGCGGTACCGGGAACTACTCCCTGTCCAGATAGATCCCATAACACTGCAGGAAGGAGGGACTCCGCTTTACCACTTAAAAAGGCTCGGGCAGGAGATGGGACTTAACCATCTCTACGCAAAACACGAGGGCATGAACCCCTCCGGTTCATTCAAGGACCGGGGTATGACCGTCGGTGTCTCCATGGCAATTCAGCTGGGGAAAAAGAGTGTTGCCTGTGCAAGCACGGGAAATACCTCGGCGAGCCTTGCGGTCTATGCAGCAAAGGCAGGAATTCCGGCGGTTGTACTCCTCCCCGCGGGGAAGGTGGCGGTCGGTAAGGTGGCACAGGCACTGATGCACGGCGCTCAGGTGATCTCAATCCGTGGCAACTTTGATCGTGCTCTTGAAATGGTGCATGATCTCTGCCTGTCCCACGGACTGTACCTGTTAAATTCCATCAACCCCTATCGACTGGAAGGACAGAAGACAATCGGTTTTGAGGCCCTCGACCAGCTTGGTGAAGTCCCGGACCGGTTTGTTCTCCCTGTGGGAAATGCTGGTAATATCTCAGCAGTCTACAAGGGATTTATGGAGCTGCAGGAACTGGGTTTTATGGACCGGTTACCGATGATGACCGGCATCCAGGCCGAGGGGTCAAGTCCGGTTGTGCGGGCAATCCGTGAGAATTTTCCCGAAGTGATCCCTGAGCCGAATCCCGAGACCGTAGCAACAGCGATCCGGATCGGGGCACCTGTCAATGCTGAAAAGGCCCTTACTGCTATCAGGATGACTGGCGGACTTGCCGAGTCCGTCACTGATGCAGAGATCCTGCAGATGCAGCGGGATCTCGCCCGAAAAGAGGGTATAGGTGTTGAGCCGGCATCAGCCGCTTCAGTTGCAGGTGTACGAAAACTGGTAGAAAATGGTATGATTGACCGGAATGAGCGAATCGTCTGCGTAGTTACCGGGCATCTGCTCAAAGACCCGGATACGGTGATAAAACAATGCGAACCCCCGACAGAGATCAACGCGGATCTGCCATCGCTGCTCTCTGCACTGCACTTATAATCCTGCTGGCAGCTATCCCCTCTGCGGGAGCGCTCTCCGCTGATTATCTGATTTTCCCTAACGGGACGGCGTACAGGGCGTCGATTGAGATCGTGGACTCGTCCCGGTTTGAGTTTGTCGATACCGGGATGCTCGGTGAACCTGTGCCTCTTACCGTAGGAGAAGTACAGCTGTCGGGGAATTGTTCTCCCTGCCGGTTCAACCAGTCCGGACCCTCGTTTACCAGCAATGTCAGGGCATTGACATTTGAGCGGGGAAATTATACCGTGTCGTATGTTTCGCCCCTTCGTGATAACCACCTTCAGGTATCCTTCAAGAGTCCCTATCACGTCAATATTACCCTCCCGCAGGAATTCAATGTACAAAACCCGCTGCTTGCCGGAATGAGCCCTGGCGCCAATGTTACACGGTTCCCTGATAATACAACCCTGATCCAGTGGAACAAGACGCTGTCAGCAGATCTCAGGTTCTACGATCAGGATCGCGAAACACTCCTGTATTTTTTCCTGCAATTCATGGGAATCATCGCTGTCGTAATGCTGCTGCCGTTCCTGCTGACAATGAGAAAGAACGAGTGATGATACGCGGGGATCAGGGCGTGGGAAAATTGGGGGCAGTCCCTATCATCCTTTACCCTGACTTTGCACCAGCCCTGCCTTATACCAGCGTCTTCTGAGGATTATTGAGATGCTTTTTTGCCGCGGGTGTAACTTCCCTTCCCTGGGGGGTGCGTTTTAAAAACCCGATCTGGATCAGGTACGGTTCATACACATCCTCGATGGTCCGTACCTCTTCCCCGACCGAGATCGCGATGGTCTTCGCACCTACAGGACCCCCGTCAAAATCTTTGGCGATAACGGAGAGAATGCGCCGGTCAAGTTCGTCAAGTCCAAGCTCATCGATCTGCATCATCTGAAGTGCCCTTGCGGCAATCTCACCCGTGATGGTACCATCCCCTTTGACAATAGCAAAATCCCTCACACGCCGCAGCAGACGGTTGACAATCCTTGGCGTTCCCCGGCTTCTCCGGGCTATCTCATCAGCACCGTCAGCAGTTATCGGGATCTTCAGGATGGATGCACTCCGCGTAATAATCTTTACAAGTTCTTTGGAGGAATACAAATCGAGCCGGGACAGGATACCGAACCGGTCCCGGAACGGGGCGCCTAAAAGGCCTTGTTTTGTGGTTGCCCCGATGAGGGTAAAATGTTCAAGGTTGAGCTTTATCGAGCGTGCACTCGGCCCTTCACCAATCATCACATCGATAAAAAAATCCTCCATTGCAGGATACAGCACTTCCTCGACAACCGGGTTTATCCGGTGGATTTCGTCGATAAACAGGATATCACCCCGTTTTAAGGGGGTGAGTAGTGCTGCAATATCCCCCGGTTTTTCAAGCACAGGTCCGGTCGTGGCCCTGATATCAGCACCCATCTCGTGGGCGATGATATGCGCAAGTGTGGTCTTGCCAAGGCCCGGCGGCCCGGAAAACAGGAGATGGTCTATCGGTTCATCACGTTTCTGTGCAGCTTCAATCGCGATCTTCAATGTCTCCTTGACCTGCACCTGCCCGACAAATTCGTCCAGCCTGGCCGGCCTGATGGTAAGATCATCTCCTTCCTCCATGAGGGGTTCGGGTGAGATAATCCTCCCGGTCATGACATCAGCGTTCCTTCATTGTTACGAGTGCAGCTTTGATAAGATCCTGCACCGAGGGGTTTTTCATCACGAGCGCCGCAGCATTGACTGCATCCCGTGATTCTTTTTCCAAAAATCCGAGCGAGACAAGTGCGCTTACTGCGTCGTGAACAGCCGGGCTGGCCCTGCCGACATCCCCCGCAACCATTGTCTGGCTGACTTTCTTCATCTTGTCCCTCAGTTCAAGGATTAGCCGTTTCGCACTCTTGGTGCCAATCCCGGAGATCCTGGTAAGTGCCTTTTCATCCTCGTTCAGGATCGCCATGGCAAAATCCTCGATCCCGATCTGGGAAAGGATGTTCATGGCAATCTGGGGACCAATCCCGCTCACCCCGATCAGGATCCTGAACATCTCCAGTTCGCTCTGGTGCATGAAACCGTAGAGCGTGATCGCATCCTCACGGACCGCCATATACGTGAAGAGTTTTACCGGCTCTGTCATGTGACCCAGTAACTGAAGTGCAGGCTGGGTTACCTGCACCTGGTACCCGATACCGCCGACATCAATTACCACCCACCTGTCACCCGTCAGGACCGGTTTTCCACGGATATGTGCGATCATTGTAC
>DATMWO010000085.1:0-2588 GCA_035562475.1 Methanoregula sp. | reverse complement strand
GGTGTGTTCCCCTATGTTCTTGCCCTTGCGATACTCGGCCTGGGGATCGCATTCGCTCTCTTAAAACCGCCACAATCTCCCCAGAAAAACTAATTTTTTTATCCAGGGTTTGAATGATAGATGGGCTTTCGCTGGGCCATTCGGTAGCCGGAAACCACAAGAACCGTATCGCCAAACTCAGCATCAAGTGCCGGATCCCCGGAGTCCACGTAGAGAACCGGTGTTTCCCGGAGTTTATGCGGGGTTGCAACCACAATAATATTATCGATTCCCACCCGTCGCACTATGCGGGCACTTATCTGCTGGTTGCCCCGCCCGAGTATGAAACCCTGTACACCGATAGGGCTGATGAGAATTTTTGCCTCCTGCCCCTGCTCAAGCAAAGCCCAGAGCGTTTTTTCATCGATATCCAGAGCAACAGTTTTCCCATTCCTGACCGCATCAACACCCAGAAGGGTTTTGTTCACCCCGAGTTCGCGGGCTATGGATTCGGTGGTTGTTCCTGCACAGAGAATGTAGAGCACATCCGGGATCATAATCTCGTGGAAAAAGCGGGCGATTTCTCCTTTTGCACGTTCTTCATCACTTTCTTCAAAAATTTGCTTGGATAGTTGAACTTTACCCGGCAGAGCCGGAGTTCGGGCAATACCGTGTAACCGTGTTTTCAGCTCCCCTGCCCGGTAAGCCTCCTCGTCCACATCCATCACTTCAGAGTCTCGCAGGGATTTTTTCTGGTATCCTGCCACGAGCTCTGCTGCTGTGGCCGGATCAATGGCAAAGACGGCAGAATACATCTTGACACCGGCGGGAATCCCCAGAATCGGGACATTTCTTCCCACCTCATCAAAGATGTCCCTGGCAGTCCCGTCACCGCCACAAAACAGGATGAGGTCAACACCGGCTTTCAGGAACAGTTGAGCTGCTTGCCGTGTATTCTGAGCACTGCTATCACCTTTGAAATGATAGATTACCTGAAATTCCTGTATTCCTGTTTCCTTGAAAATATCCTCACCCATGGCACCCGAGCAGGTAACAAAAGCCAGCCTTTTATCGTGTGACAGAAGCGAAAGCGTAGTACGAGCCCGGTTTTTTGCGAGAGGTAATGCCCCGCGACGGCGGGCTTCCTCCACATTGCCGTCGGTTCCCTTGAGCCCCACTGCTCCCCCCATACCGGCGATAGGGTTGATGAGAAATCCGATGCGCTTCATAAAAAAGGGATTTTTTAGGAAATTTTGGGTATCCGGGCAAGTGACTCCTTGATCAGCTCATCCGGGTACTCGTAGTCCACCAGTTTGCCTTCATAATAGGCATCATATGCTGACATATCAAAATTTCCATGGCCGGAACAGTTGAACAGGATTGTCTTGTCTTCTCCCGTCTTCTTGCATTTGAGAGCCTCATCAATCGCAGATTTTACAGCATGGGAAGTCTCAGGGGCGACAATGATTCCTTCCGTGCGGGCAAAGGTCTGGGCTGCATCAAAGACTTCGCTCTGGTGGTACGCCACAGCACGCATCACACCGTCATTCACAAGCCGGGAGACAATCGGGGAATCACCGTGATAGCGGAGACCCCCCGCATGCATTGAAGGCGGAACAAAGTCATGGCCCAGCGTGAACATCTTGAGAAGCGGTGTATAACCAGCTTCATCTGCAAGATCGTACGTGAACAACCCTTTTGTCAGCGTGGGGCAGGATGCCGGTTCGGCCCCGATGATGTCCACATCCTTATGCTTACCAGTCAGCTTATCCCCGGCAAACGGGAACGAGATACCCGCGAAATTGGACCCCCCTCCTACGCACCCGATCACCACATCGGGATAATCATCGACCATTGCAAGCTGTTCGCGGCATTCGAGTCCAATCACTGTCTGGTGGAGACAGACGTGGTTCAATACTGAACCCAGAGCGTAGTTGGTATTACTGTGGGATGCAGCATCTTCGACAGCTTCAGATATGGCCATGCCCAGACTTCCCGGGGTATCAGGGTCTTTTTCGAGCATTGCCCGGCCTGCATTCGTCTTGGTGCTCGGGCTGGGAAGGCATTCGGCACCCCAGACATGCATCATCGACTTCCGGTAGGGTTTCTGTGTGTAGCTCGATCGGACCATGTAGATGGTGCATTCAAGATCATACAGCATCGTGGCAAAGGCCATGGCCGAACCCCACTGACCTGCGCCGGTCTCGGTTGCAATCCTCTCGATTCCTGCCTTCATATTGTAATATGCCTGAGGGATCGACGTGTTCGTCTTGTGACTCCCAGCCGGGCTGACTCCCTCCCACTTGTAGTAAATCTTTGCCGGTGTTTTTAAGAATTTTTCAAGCCGGTGAGCACGGTACAGGGGGCTTGGCCTCCAGAGGCGCATTACCTCCTGGACCTCTTCGGGGATAGCAATATTACGATCCGTAGTGACTTCCTGCCGTATCAGCTCCATCGGGAAGATGGCTGAAAGATCCTCAGGCCCGATTGGTTTCTGGGTCTTGGGATGGAGGGGCGGGTCGAGCGGTGACTTCAGGTCCGCCTGGACATTATACCACTTTTTTGGTATCTGCTCCTCATCGAGGAGAATTTTTGTCTGCATACAAAGT